>CAXBIJ010000330.1:0-4046 GCA_963975675.1 uncultured Maribacter sp.
TTGATAGATTTCCTAGTATATATTGAATTTAGCTTTTCATTTTTCTTGTCTGATAAACTCCTAACCAGCTTATTTACAAATTCAGTATGCTTCAAGGTATCCATTATTGCTTTATTGCTAGAAATTAAAGAATCGACACCTGTTAAGCCACTAATTACCGATTCTGTAATTGTGCTATTAAGTTTTCTTCTTTTTAAAATTTCCATCATTATTGGAGTAAATATCTCTTCATTAAGGGCTAACCAACTTCCTATAGTACTGCCCAAATAAACATCCAAACCAATTTCATTTTTTTTCAAAATTGATTTAAAAACACGTACTGCCTTATCAATATTTTCTTCTTTTATAAAACGTTTTGATAATAGTAGGGCATGAGAGGCAGCCTCAATATTATCCGAATTCATAACTTCTAATAAGAAATCAAAAGACAATGCATCCCAACCTTCTAACACATACAAAGCATGTATTTGACTTAATTTGTTTTTAGAGTTAAGCGCTACTTTCTTAATGGCATCAGAAGCTTGAGTTAATTCTTTTAAAATTAGATAATGCTGTGCTCGGTCTCTAACCCATCCGTTTTTGTTGGATAAAAGGGAAACTAATTCCGCTGCATCCAAAGCATCAAAATCAGGAATAACATCAGCTACAGCATCTTCATAATTTACTTTTAATATTCTTCCAAAATTGACCAACGTATCTAACTTCTCAGCTTTTACTTTCTCTCTTAAATAAGGACTCATGTACGCATGATGACCAATAATACCGCGATGCATATCTATAATATACATACTGCCTTCTGGACCATTTTTTAAACTTACCGGACGAAAACCTTCATCAGTAGAGGTTAAAAATTCTTTATTCTCCCATGCTTGTTTTGCAATGACTGAATCTCCAGTAAAAGTCAAAAGTGCCCTTTTCACTAAATTACCTTCAGGTATACATATAAAAACATTCTGATCATACGATTCTGTAAATGCCCCTCCTCTATAAACTAAAGGACTACAGGCAGCCGTTGCATTCACCAAAATACTATCGGCATTTAAGACACCTTTAGCATAGCCCCTATTTACTGAAGCAGCATGAACAGGATAAACCCTTTGGTCAGCGGTCAAAAGCTTATCTACCGTAGATTTCGGTGTAAAGTGTTTGTTGCCTATTGTGGTATTTGGCAAAACATAATCACCCAATAATATTCTTGAATTATCATTGTAATATAATCTTCCAAAATTGTCGTGGGTAATGCCCCATTGCCCCCTAAAGGTAGTTGGTTCTTTTTTCCAAACTCCTGCTGTTCGTCTGTATCTAAAATTCGATTTGGCATTATAAATCCAATTATCAATATTTAGTTCTAGCCCGTTTGGTTGATGTTCAGGATTACCTTCTACCGCGTAAACCGAATCTACCAAAACCTTATTTACAGGTTTATCATTTTCAATATCAACAAACCATAAATAAGGTGGTTCGGCATAAAGTAAGCCTCCATATACATGTGTCAATGCGCGAGGCATTACCAAGCTATCCATAAAAATTTTCGAATGGTCTACTACTCCGTCTTCGTCCAAATCTTCCAAAATGAGTATGCTACCCGTTAGCTCATCTTCACCTGAGCCTTGAATATCATTCATATAACCAGGCATTTGAGCAACCCATATTCTACCTTTTACATCAAAATCTATAGCAACCGGTGCTTTCAAAAGTGGTTCTGCCGCAATAACTTCTAATTCAAAACCTTCCTCTATTTTATAAGAATCTAATGAAACTCTCCTATTTTCATTGTTGGGTTCACATGAACATAAAATATAATTAAGAGTAAAAAATAAAATAAGCTTAAAACGCATGTACAATAATTAATTTTCGATAAAATAATAATAATTTGAATATAAAGAAGCATATCACTTCTTTACCCATATTAAGCTGGGAATTTAAACTTGAAGAACTTCTCTAATACCCTTTTCTAAACCTGTTAGTTGTGCAAGACCGATTGCTCTACCAATTAATGAATAACCAGAATAAAACTCATTTTGACGCTTTTTATCATCTAATAAAACATGGCCATGATCTGGTCTCATAGGAATGCTAACAACACCAATTCCTTTCTTATACCTTTTTTGTTGTTGTTTAACAATAGCTTTCATCACTTTTTCAATTGGTACAGAACCATTAAGATGATCTGCTTCATAAAAACTACCATCAGCTTCTAGCATAACGTTCCTTAAATGTATAAAGTGAATCTTGTCACCGAAATCTTGAATTATTCTCATCAAATCATTATCTGCAGAAGCACCTAAAGAACCAGAACAAAAAGTTAGACCGTTACTCGGCGAAGGACAGCAATCTAACAGAAATTTTATATCCTGATAGTTAGAAACAATTCTTGGCACACCAAACACAGAAAATGGTGGATCATCAGGATGAACAGCCATTCGAACTCCTAATTTTTCAGCTTCGGGAATAACAGCTTTTAAAAAATATGACAAATTTGACTGTAATTGTTCCTTATCTATTTCAAGTACAGTAGCAAGGTTCTTTTTAAAAGTATCTAATGCTATCAATTTTTTCGAACCAGGCATACCCGCTAAAATAGATTCTTCTAACTTCTTTCTATTTACATCGTCTAAACTATCGAAATGTGCTTTTGCTTTTTCATACAACTCTTTTGGGTATGATTGTTTAGCATTTTCACGCCCCAAAATAAATAAATCGAAAGCTGCAGCTGAAACAGGACTATATCGTAGGGCCGAAGCACCTGTTGGTAAAACATAATCCAAATCGGTACGTGTCCAATCTATCAATTGCATAAAATTATAGCATACATCGAATATGCCGTTTTCTGCCAAATTTTTTAAAGTCTGAATATAGTTTTCAATATATCGGTCTCGATCAGGGTAACCATATTTAATTGCCGTATGAATATTAACACTTTCAACTACCGACCATTCCATACCATGGGCCATAATTTCAGATTTTAATGCAGCAATTGTTTCTTTTGGCCACACTTCGCCAATCGGAATTTTTTGACACGCAGCTACAATACCCTCTACACCTAACTGTTTTATATCAGATAAGGTTACGCCAAATTCAGGACCGAACCAGCGAAAGGTTTTCTTTAAATAGTCCATACTTAGTACTAACAAATAAATAATTCAAAAGGATTATACTTTAAAAAAATCTGAAAACAATCGATTACAAAATAATTATTAAAAGTGGGCACAAAGGCTTTGGCTAAACACCTGAAAATGAACTAAAACCGCCATCAACATCATAAATACTGCCTGTAACAAAACTAGAAGCGTCACTTAACAAATAGTGCACCATACCATTAAGTTCAGAAGCATCACCGTAACGCCCCATTGGTGTATTTTTAATTATGCTGTTACCTCTTTCAGTATAAGAACCATCTTCATTAGTTAACAAACTTCTGTTTTGGTTTCCAATAAAAAAACCTGGCGCAATGGCATTTACTCTTATTTTATCTCCGTGTTTAGAGGCTAATTCATTTGCCATCCATTTTGTAAAAATATCTATAGCTCCTTTTGCCATTGAATATCCCAATACCCTAGAAATACTTTGCTTAGCAGCCATTGAGGAAATATTTATTATAGAACCATAACCCTGTTCTACCATTAATCGGCTTAATATAATTGTTGGAATAACAGTACCAAATAAATTAATATCGACTACTTTTTGCGTATCCACCATTGCTATATCTTGAATGGTCTGATCAGGTTTCAATGTTGCCCCAGGTATATTTCCACCAGCAAGGTTTACGAGTCCGTCTAAGTGTTTAAATTTCTTTTTTATTACTTTACTTAATTCAGTAAGTTGCTCCTCATTCATCACATCTACCTTGAAAATATGGGTACTGTTAGCTGCGATGGTATTCAATTCTTCTTGCTTAGCCTTTAATTTGTCTTCTGACCTACCAAGTAATAAAACGCTTGCCCCATTTTTAACAAGGTATTCAGCAATTGAACCACCAAGGGTACCAGTACCTCCAGATAGTGCGTAATTCCTAGTTTTTAAAGATAATAACTCATTCATATTTT
>CAXBIJ010000331.1:0-4037 GCA_963975675.1 uncultured Maribacter sp.
CCTACTAAACAAAAAGAAAACAAGATAATTTTTTGTCCCTCTCTATGAAACATAACTGAAAATATTTAAAGTTAAATATGCAAATGGTGCTGCAAATACTAAGCTATCTAATCGGTCTAGCATGCCGCCATGTCCTGGCAAGATAGCACCACTATCTTTAACACCTGCTGCTCTTTTGAATTTAGATTCAATTAAATCACCTAAACTACCTGAAATAACAATTACTGTCGCTAGAATCATCCATTGTACAGGGCTAATTAGTTCTTCTTGTGTAGCGATTAAATAGGCCGCTCCAAGTGCAAATATAAACCCGCCAACGGTTCCCTCAATAGTTTTTTTAGGAGAAACTGATGGAAATAACTTTGTTCTACCTATACTTTTACCTACTAAGTACGCAAATGAATCATTTACCCATATTAAGATAAATATTCCCATTATAAGGAGTTTTGCAAATGCATCGTTTTTATAAGGTATCATAGTCAAGAAAATACAACCGCCACCTATATAAAAAAGACCTATTGCAAATTTCTTTAGTGTAGTTAGTTTTATAGGTTTTTTAGAAAATAGGTTAATTAGAAGGTAAATATCAACAATAATGGTTACTACCATTAAAATGTTTACCAATTGCTGATCTTTTACTAAATAAATAAATACCCACCAAAGTGCTAAATATGCAGCGAATATGTGATAGCCTCTTAAACTTACTAACTTTTTATATTCATACAAACAGGCTAAGCCAAAAGTCATAAATAAGAAGTCGAAAGCATCGGAACTAAGGAAAACTGCTGATAATAATAAAATAATATAGACAGCCCCAGTTAACGACCTTCTTAAAATTTCTTTCATACTATAAATCTTCCAGAAGTAAAAGATAAAGATTTTTAGTGCTACTACCATAGGTTAGAAAATCGTCTGAATTTTCTGCGGTAGCTTTAAAGTGTTTTAATGTAGTTATATTACCTGGAATTTTTTGACCGTATTTCTTTTTAATAGTCTTTAAGCCTTCACCGATAGATTCTACTAATTGACTAGTCGTGGCAAACACTACAAGATTACTTGGGAGTTCATTTACCTTTTTCTCATGCAATTGATTAGAACACACAAGAATACTACCATTTTGAGCAATGAGATGTTCGCATGTAGTTAAGAACACCTCACTCTGTTTTGCTTTATCTGTAAAAGAAATAGACTCTTTTGAAAATTTTTCTGCGAGTCTTTTATTTATCACATAAAAAGGTTCGCTTTGCCAATTATTTTCGAGAATTATATTTTGTAAAGCCCTAGATATTTCTGAGTCTGAAGTACAGTATATAAATTTACCTCCGTTTTGTTTAAAGTGAATTGTAAATTTCTCATCAACAGGAATATTTAAATCTGGCATATGGTCGCCTCGCGTTTCCGCAGTTTCTTTCGAAACCTTTTTTTTGCCACCACCAAATAAAATATCTAAAAGCCCCATTTATATGTATAAAACAATTGCTTATCTAAAATACTGCAATATTATTTATTATCGGTAATTTCTTGCTCTTCTGTTTTAGAATCTGAATCTTTTATCTTCTCAAGATTTTTTTTGTTTTCTAGAGCTAGGATATCCTTTTCAAAATTTCTTACTCCAAATATTTTTTCTAAATCCTCCTTAAAGATAACTTCTTTCTCCAATAACCTTTCGGCTAAAGTCGTTAATTTGTCTTTATTGTCAGTAAGAACTTTAATAGCTCTTTGGTACTGCTCTTCTATTATTTTAGATATTTCAGCATCTATTTTTCTAGCGGTATCTTCACTGTATGGTTTTGAAAAACCATAAGAATCTTGTCCTGCAGAATCATAATAGGTTATGTTTCCTATTTCATCATTAAGGCCATAGATGGTTACCATTGCTCTAGCTTGTTTAGTGACTTTTTCTAAATCACTTAAAGCACCTGTAGATATTTTATTGAAAATTACTTTCTCAGCAGCTCTACCGCCCATAGTTGCACACATTTCATCCAACATTTGCTCAGGTCGTACAATTAAGCGCTCTTCTGGTAAATACCAAGCAGCACCTAACGATTGCCCTCTAGGTACAATAGTTACCTTTACCAATGGGGCAGCATGTTCTAACATCCAACTGGTGGTTGCGTGACCAGCTTCATGATAAGCGATAGTTTCTTTTTCCCCTGGAGTAATTATTTTGTTTTTCTTTTCAAGACCACCTACGATTCTGTCAACAGCATCTAAGAAATCTTGCTTAGTAACAGCTTTCTTTTCTTTGCGTGCTGCAATTAAAGCAGCTTCGTTACAAACGTTTGCAATATCTGCACCTGAGAAACCAGGAGTTTGTCTTGCCAAGAAATCTAAATCAAGAGTTTCTGCAGTTTTGATAGGTCTTAGGTGAACTTCAAAAATTTCTTTACGCTCACGAATGTCTGGTAAATCAACATAAATTTGTCTGTCGAATCTTCCTGCACGCATTAAAGCCTTATCCAATACATCTGCACGGTTGGTTGCTGCCAATACAATTACATTTGTATTGGTGCCGAAACCATCCATCTCTGTCAATAATTGGTTTAGTGTATTTTCACGTTCATCATTAGAACCGGTGAAATTATTTTTACCTCTAGCTCTACCAATGGCATCAATTTCATCAATAAAGATGATAGCTGGAGATTTATCTTTTGCTTGTTTAAATAAGTCTCTTACTCTAGAAGCACCAACACCGACAAACATTTCAACAAAATCTGAACCTGAAAGTGAAAAGAAAGGAACTTTTGCTTCTCCTGCAACGGCTTTAGCCAAAAGGGTTTTACCTGTACCTGGAGGGCCTACTAATAATGCCCCTTTAGGAATTTTACCACCTAAAGATGTGTATTTATCTGGGTTTCTTAAGAAGTCAACAATTTCTTCAACTTCTTCCTTTGCACCTTCTAAACCAGCAACATCTTTAAATGATGTTCTAGTATCGGTCTTCTCATCGAATAATTTAGCTTTAGATTTTCCGATATTGAAAATTTGACCACCTGCGCCTCCGCCGCCTCCGCCAGACATTCTTCGCATTAAGTATATCCAAATACCAATAATCAATACAAATGGCAATAGGGAGAGTAGGAAATCTAAAATGGCTGTAGATTCCTTACCAAATTCAATAATGGTGGGTAGATTGTTTTCCTTTTTTATTTCGGTTATCTCATTTTGAAAAATTTGAAGATCACCATAGTCCAAGGTGTACTGAGGTACATTATCAGATGTAGGAAGAAAAGACTTTTCATTAACATCTTTATGTACTTCTTTAGAAATAGCCTCATCAGTCAAGAAAACTTTCGCTTGATTGGTGTTTGTGATAATCATTATTTTTTTGACATCACCATTTCTTAAATACTGTTGTAGTTCTGAAGTGGTAGTTTTATTAGTACTTGCTAAATCATCACTATTTAATAATTGAAATCCTATAAGTAATACTGCTACTAATCCATAAATCCACCAAGAACTAAATTTTGGTTTTTTCGGATTTGTTTTGTTTTCTTTCGCCATTTTAATTTTTTATTTATTAACGCTGCTTTCAATAGTTGTGAACTTTGCATCACCCCATAAGCCTTCTATATCATAGAATTCTCGAACTTGCTTTTGAAATACGTGAACTACTACATTTACGTAGTCCATTAATACCCATTCTGCGTTGTCCTCACCTTCTACGTGCCAAGGCTTGTCTTGAATCGCTTTGCTTACTGTTTTTTGGATTGATCCTACGATTGCATTTACATGCGTGTTAGAGGTGCCGTTACAAACAATGAAGTAATCACATACGGTATTCTCAATTTCTCTTAAATCTAATAGATTTATATTGTGTCCTTTAACTTCGTCAACTCCCTGTATAATTAATGCAATTAATTCATCTACACTAGCTTTACTTTCCTGCATTCAAAAATTTTAGTTTTTACAAAGTTATTATTTTTTTGTTCTTTTATGTCTAGTTTTTAACAATACATTAAAGAATAACGATAAGTACTGTAAATGCAAATAATCAAACTTGATGCCACGGAGTCTACTAATACCTATTTGAA
>CAXBIJ010000332.1:0-4031 GCA_963975675.1 uncultured Maribacter sp.
AAAGACAAAGACTACATCTACACCTCATTGACAAAAGATCTTTACTTTCTAGGTATTGTATTAAATAGAAAATATAAACTTTTACGTTGGACCTATACCATTTTCATGATAGGAATGATTTTATCGGTTATCGCGTTTGCAATATCTTTTAAATTCTATGGTCCAGATCGTAAATTAGAGCTACTAAGTCAGGTGTTATTCTTTTAAAGCTTCCATCAAATCCTCATAAGTGTAGGTCTTTTCAGGCTCTTGATCTCTTTTATATAGAATTTCGGCACGTATAGCTTTTAAACCAGAAACGCCTTGTAATCCTTCTAATTCTACAATTTCAATCTTATCAGTGAAATAGCCTTTTGATCTTAAGAATTTGATATATCTTAAATATTCTAACTCATCTTTTTTCTGAGAATACACTATTGAAAGCAATCCTTTTTGGGTTAGACGTTGATTCGTCCCTTTTATATATGACTTATCAATTCGTTTTTTAATAACCTCGTAACGGGCATTATACGTGCCATCAACATCAAATTGTTTTTCATCCATTCTAAAACGGATAGATAATGATGTATTATACACCAAAATCAAAGATGTGGCGTCTAGCGGTACAGGTAATTTTGGTTTTAATGCATAATGAACATTCTCCATTTCACACATCACTTGCAATTGCCACAACCTAAGATTATTAAGATATAAATTATTGTAACCTGTACTTTCTGATATCGAAGCACCTATATACATATTATGCTCAACACCATCAGTTTTGTAGCGCTCATAATAATGAGGAAACATTGCTTGGGCACTTTCCTGTCTTTTATCAATTACCGAAGACAGTTTTTTATTAATTAAAGTAACACTTTCGTCATAATTCTTTCTATGATCGTAATAGGAATCTGTACCCATATCAATTTTAGCCTCATATGTCAAAATATGTTTTTCTAAAACTACATCTGACTTTTTAAGGTGCTCAAAAACTGGTGAAATCTCATCTTTAACAAAGTCGAAAATAGATTGCTCACTATTTGTGTTGAGCATTTCCTTAATACTTTCAAGATGATTGTTTACTCTAAATATTAATTCTTCGTAAATAGGTAAATTCCATTTTTTAAATCCAATTACCAATATGTCATTAATTTCAGAAAGTTGAATCATCAAATCTCTTTGAATAGCCAAATTTCTAGCCTTTGAGGAATCTTTAATATCAATTTGACCAAATAAAGGGTATACATCCTTAAAAACAATTTCCCTAAAAGTAGGTGATTTACCTTCTAGCTGATTGTTCATAAATCGCTTGGCTTCCTCTTGAAATTTCCAATAAACCGATGAGTGTACAGAAGTACATTCATTTTGAATTATAGCGTCTATTCTATTATTCTCCTCATTACTATTTCGTACTAACGCAGAAACAATATATGGCAAAACATCATCAAGCTTTTGAGCATTTACGCCATTAAGAACCCCTTTTTTCTCAGAAACTATTTCCAAAATACCTAAGAGTTTATTATCATAAGCAATAGGCGCGAAAATTGCACTTTGTACTCCTTGCCTTTTCAACCCTTCATAGGGTTCCATACCACCTGCTAAATCGGCCATCCGATTGACATCGGTTATCGCAAAATATGAATTTTCCTTAATCAATTTTCTATAAGACTCTTCACAAAGCGCGCTCTTACAACCTACTATTACTTCTCCGTTTAAAAGATAACTTTCAAACCCCATGCCTGCAACTGCCTCGAACTGATCTTTTCTCGAGTTGAACGACGCAAACCCGACTCTAATATTTGGTAACTTAAAAAACGACTTGAAGGTCTCTTGAAGTTCTTTCGTGAAATTATCTGGAGCTAAATGGTCTTTAGAAATCAATTTTGATTTTATATCAGAAATTGCCTGTTCCATTGTAACATCAAACAAATTGGCAATTACAAATCCTTTTGATATAAAACTTTCTGGTGGAATTTTTTCCATCCAAAGTTTAACATCATTTGGTCTTGCAAGTAATTCATCAACATCTTCTTGTGTTATCTTTTTAGATTTTTCTGTAGAAATTATGTCTATAAAATCTGCATTATATAAAACGCGATAGTGACGCATTACTCCATTAGCATCTGGTATATCATAAAAGTATGGACGACTAAAGTCTAAGTGAAATCCATAATAGAAATTCAATATGACCACACAGCTCATAATATAATCCATATCATCGCCAAGGCTTCGCAATTCTGGTTCATACTCCTTACCAGCTTCACTAATAATTTTCTGAAAGCGTTTCGAAGATTTTATGATAGTATCTTGATAAGGTAACGTAGCCACCTTTATTTCATTAGTACTTAACGCTTCGGTAAATGTATCTTGTAAAATACGGTCAATTACATCTTTATACTTTTCTAATAATGTAAAATCTGAAAATCCGTCCCGTAATTCTGGATAATTGCTTTGAGCATTTAATATTCTTTCGGCCGTAGCAGCTAAAAATGAATCATCACCTTCTAAATGTTCATCGTACTTCTTTAGAAGTTCTTCAAAACTAATGAGGTACTTTACAGGCATTATCTTTCTCTCGTGCTGATCCATGAATTATTTAGTCTATTAACTCTTTATAAAGTTACAAAACAATACAGGTTTTTTTAGGGGACCTACCCACTATGGTTAAATGGATTTTCGGATATTTAACAAAAATTAGCCCATGTCATCGGATAACAGACTAAATAGAGCTTATAAAAATGCCAAAATCATTCCGTTTGACAACAATTCTAAATTCATACTATTTAGCGATTGTCATAGGGGTGATAACAGTTTTGCCGATGAATTCGCCAATAATAGAAACATCTACTTTCACGCGTTAAAATTTTACTTTTCAGAAGGATTTCAATACTGTGAGCTTGGAGATGGTGATGAACTTTGGGAGAATATTCATTTTGCATCCTTATTTGAAGCCCATAAAAATATTTATAAACTTTTAAGGCAATTTCATTTAGAACATAGACTGCATATGATTTGGGGAAACCATGATATGGTCTATAAAGATGAAGACTACGTAAAGAAACACTTGTCAAGTTATTTTGAACCCATAGAAGACAAAGACAAATCCCTTTTTGTAGGTATAAAATACCATGAAGCCATAATTTTAAAACATACAGAAACTCAGCAAGAAATTTTTCTAACTCACGGCCATCAGGCAGATTGGTGGAATTATACTTTTTGGCGTTGGGGTAGATTTTTAGTGAGGGTACTCTGGAAGCCATTACAAGTTTGGGGTATTGCAGACCCAACATCCCCAGCAAAAAATTATACTGAACTCATAAAAGTTGAACGTCGTATAAAAAAATGGATTCTTAAGAATAGCTTAAAAATAACGGTTGTTGGCCATACCCATAGGCCCCGTTTTCCTGAACCAGGCGATATCCCACTTTTCAACGATGGTAGTTGTGTACACCCAAGAAGTATTACAGGTATTGAAATAGAAAAAGGCAACATCTCCTTAATAAAATGGCAGATAAATACTACCGACGATGGTACACTTCGTGTTGTTCGTATTCTTTTAGAAGGGCCACAAAAATTAGAAGAATACATAGAAAAGAAATAGGTGCTAAACGTACATATTTTCACAGTTTAGATCTAAAAATAAGTATTCTATTGTTTTAGATTTGATTATCGACGAATATCAAAAAATAGTAATATTCAAATAATAAATTCGTAATAAATTAATAAAATCTATATTTTTTTAAATATTATTTAAAATATTTGTGACTTTACTGGTTATTCCGTTTCTAAATAAGTATAGACAGAATAATCTTTAAAAAATGAAAAAATTAATAGCAGAATTTATTGGCACCCTTTGGCTGGTGCTAGGTGGTTGTGGTAGTGCCATACTTGCCGCAGGATTTCCAGAATTAGGAATTGGTTTTGTTGGGGTTTCCCTTGCGTTCGGTTTAACTGTAATTACTATGGCTTATGCCATTGGTCATATCTCTGGCTGTCACTTAAATCCAGCAGTCACTATAGGTCTTTGGGCAGGAGGCCGTTTTGATGGTCAA
>CAXBIJ010000333.1:0-4021 GCA_963975675.1 uncultured Maribacter sp.
TTATTGCAAAAAGTATTGAAATATCAACATACAGCCTATAAAAATAAATGCTCAAAAAGATTTTAAAAAAGATAATGATAACCATCTTAATAGTAATAGGATTATCGGTAATCCTATTTTTCGCCTTCACTATTTTCTACCCAAGTTTTGGTGGAAATAGTACTAAGAAACAGCAATTAGTTTATGCACAATCCCACCAATTTAATAATGGAAAATTTCGAAATACTAATTCGGTTCCAAAAGAGTTAAGCTTTACAAAGACTTTAAGTTTAGCTTATAAATTTTTCACTACAAAACTTCCTAATGGTCGGCCTAAAGAAGATTTGAACGCTCAAAAAATAGATTCAATTAATATCGCTGATTATAGTGGTCAGGCAAGAATGATTTGGTGCGGTGATAGTGGATATGCTCCACATTTTAAGGAAATAGAACAAAAATATGATCCATTTGACCTTGCTTTGATGAAATGTGGCCAATACAACCTTATGTAGCCAGATATTCATATGATGCCCGAAGAAACCGCTCAAGCTGGTATTGATGATATTGCGAATAAAATTATGCCCATACATTGGGCAGAATTTAAATTAGCACTTCACGATTGGAAAGACCCAATTATACATGTAAAGGCGAAAGCTGATGAATTAAACATAGAGGTTATCGCTCCACAAATCGGGCAAGAAATTATCTCAAAAGATTCAATTGCCACATATCTCAACTGGTGGAAGAATTTATAAATTTAAAAAAAGATATACTCGATTTAAGTAACTTATAATTTTGTAATGTGTATTCTTAAATAATCATAAATTTCATTGAAATACAACAATTTATTTAACAAAAATTTAGTCCCTTTTTCAAAGAGCAAAGAATACCATGGCATATGTAAACCGGGCTCAAAATCGTACTTTTGCATCTTTGCTATGAATACATGATTAATTTTGAAGAAAATATAGAGGTTAAAGGCGCCCGCGTTCATAACCTTAAAAATATTGATGTAACAATTCCCCGCGATAAACTGGTAGTTATTACTGGCTTATCAGGTAGTGGAAAATCCTCCTTGGCGTTTGATACGATTTATGCTGAAGGTCAAAGACGTTATATTGAAACGTTTTCCGCCTATGCAAGACAATTTTTAGGAGGGTTAGAACGACCTGATGTTGATAAGATTGATGGGCTATCGCCTGTTATTGCCATTGAGCAAAAAACAACCTCAAAATCTCCTAGATCTACTGTTGGTACCATAACCGAAGTATACGATTTCTTAAGGCTGCTTTTCGCCCGTGCTGCCGATGCACATAGTTATAATACTGGCGAGAAAATGGTTAGTTATAGCGATGAACAAATTAAAAATTTGATAATCGAATCGTATAATGATAAAAAAATAAACATATTAGCTCCCATAATTAAGTCAAGAAAAGGGCATTATCGAGAGCTTTTCGAGCAAATAGCCAAACAAGGTTTTGTAAAAGTTAGAGTAGACGGTGAGGTAAAAGATATTGTAAAAGGCATGAAAGTCGACCGTTACAAGACCCACGATATCGAAATTGTTATTGACCGTCTAAAGGTAATTGAGAGCGAAGATTTTCATAAGCGATTATCAGAAACGATAAATACAGCCATGTATAATGGTAACAATGTGCTTATGGCGCTAGAAGAAGGTACCGAAGTGCCGAGGTATTTTAGTAGAGACCTTATGTGCCCTTCTACAGGTATCTCCTATCCTACTCCTGAACCAAATACTTTTTCCTTTAATTCACCTAAAGGTATGTGCCCCAATTGTAGTGGCTTAGGTCATGTTTATGAGGTAAATGAAAAGAAGATATTCCCCGATAAAAAATTATCTATAAAAAGTGGAGGAATTGCTCCTCTTGGTGACTATAAAAAATCTTGGGCTTTTAAACAGATTGAAACAATAGCAGAGCGCTATAATTTTCAAATTACCGACCCTATTAAGGATATACCTAAAGAAGCCATTGAAGTTTTATTAAATGGTGGTAAAGAAAGTTTTGAGGTAGACTCAAAGTCTTTGGGGGTAAAAAGAACGTATAAAATTGATTATGAAGGTATTGCTAACTTCATAAAAAATCAGTTTGAAGAAGCGGCATCTACTTCTATAAAACGATGGGCCAAAGATTACATGGATAAAATTACGTGTCCAACATGTACTGGCTTTCGCTTGAGGAAAGAATCGCTATACTTCAAAATAGAAGATAAAAACATAGCCGAGTTAGCAAATTTGGATATCGTAGAGTTAGCTGATTTTTTCAACGGACTTAATAAAAAATTAGAAGGCAATCAACTTAAGATAGCCGAAGAAATTATAAAGGAAATTAATACTCGTATTCAGTTTCTTTTAGATGTAGGTTTAGATTATTTATCATTAAATAGAAGCTCAAAATCACTCTCAGGTGGTGAAGCACAACGAATTAGACTAGCAACTCAAATTGGTTCTCAACTTGTAGGCGTATTATATATATTAGATGAACGTGATATGATAGAACGGGCCGACCATGTTATTGACATAGGACCAAAAGCCGGTAAAAATGGTGGTGAAATTATTTCTCAAGGAACTCCCGAACAATTAAAGAACTTCAATACTTTAACAGCAGACTATATGACTGGTGCTAAGAGAATTGAAATTCCTAAAAAAAGAAGGCCTGGCAATGCACATGAGATTGTTTTATCTGGCTGTACAGGTAATAACTTAAAAAATATAACAGTCAAATTTCCGTTAGGAAAAATGATTGGTGTTACAGGGGTATCTGGTAGTGGTAAATCTACGTTAATCAACGAAACACTTTACCCGATTATGAACGCCCATTATTTTAATGGGGTTAAAAAACCTATGCCCTTTAAAAAAATCACTGGCTTAGAATATATCGACAAAGTAATAGATATTAACCAATCTCCAATTGGTAGAACACCAAGATCTAACCCTGCAACATACACAGGTGTTTTTAGTGAGATTCGGACATTATTTACAAAAACAACTGAAGCCTCCATTAGAGGTTATAAACCGGGTAGGTTTAGTTTTAATGTAAAAGGTGGACGTTGTGAAACTTGTCAAGGGGGTGGTCTAAGGGTTATTGAAATGAATTTTTTACCTGATGTTTATGTTGAATGTGAAACATGTAACGGTAAAAGATTCAACCGAGAAACTTTAGAAATAAGATATAAAGGAAAGTCAATTTCCGACGTGTTAGAGATGACCATCGACGAAGCTGTTTCATTTTTTGAACTTATTCCTAAAATTCATCGTAAGTTAAAAACGATACAAGATGTTGGTTTAGGTTATATATCTTTGGGTCAACAGTCAACAACACTTTCTGGTGGTGAAGCGCAACGAATAAAATTGGCAACAGAACTTTCTAAGAGAGATACTGGTAATACCTTCTATATTTTAGACGAACCCACAACCGGTCTTCATTTTGAAGATATTAGGGTTTTAATGAATGTTTTAAATATATTGGCTGATAAAGGAAATACCGTTTTGGTCATAGAGCACAATATGGATGTAATTAAAATGGTAGATTACATCATTGATATTGGTTATGAGGGTGGTCGTTCAGGAGGTCAACTAGTAGCAAAAGGAACACCTGAAGAAGTTGCCAAAGACAAGAAAAGTTATACCGCTACGTTTTTAAAGCGGGAATTAGAATTTTAATTTAGTTTTCAAAAACTAAAAGATTAGTTACAAAATATATGAGATCAGAAAAGCATCCTAAAGGTTGGAATGAAATAAAAACCAACGACTCTTGGGCCATTTTTAAGATAATGGGTGAGTTCGTAAATGGTTTTGAACGTATGAGTAAAATAGGACCTTGTGTTTCAATCTTTGGCTCTGCCAGAACAAAAGAAGAAGATCCTTATTACAAATTGGCGGTATCAATTGCAAAATCGATTTCCGAGGCAGGTTATGGTGTAATTACAGGTGGCGGCCCAGGTATCATGGAAGCAGGTAACAGAGGGGCAAGTTTAGCTGGTGGTACTTCAGTAGGTTTGAATATCGACCTACCTTTTGAAG
>CAXBIJ010000334.1:0-3935 GCA_963975675.1 uncultured Maribacter sp.
AATATGGATGCTAAAGTTAGTATCAATATGGAAATTACAATTGAAAAAGGAAGAGGTTATGTTCCTGCTGAAGAAAATAAGAAATCAGGTACTCCGTTAGGTACAATTGCAATTGATTCTATTTTTACACCAATTAAGAATGTAAAATATAGTATTGAAAACTTTCGTGTTGAGCAAAAGACTGATTATGAAAAATTAGTTTTTGAGATTTCTTCTGATGGGTCAATTCATCCTAAAGATGCTTTAACAGAAGCAGCTAAAGTACTTATACATCATTTTATGCTTTTCTCTGATGAGCGTATTACATTAGAAGCAGATGAAATTGCTCAAACAGAGACATACGATGAGGAGTCTTTGCATATGAGACAATTATTAAAAACTAAATTAGTAGATATGGACCTTTCTGTTCGTGCTCTAAACTGTTTAAAAGCAGCTGAAGTTGATACTTTAGGTGATTTAGTTTCTTTTAATAAGAATGACTTAATGAAGTTTAGAAACTTTGGTAAGAAATCGTTAACGGAACTTGAAGAGCTTGTAATTAACAAGGGGCTAAGTTTCGGAATGGATTTGTCAAAATATAAATTAGATAAAGATTAAATAATCATATTTTGCTCCTCGTTCTAGCGAGTTTGGTAGCAAGATGATAAAATTGTAAAATGAGACACGGTAAAAAAATTAATCATTTAGGTAGAAAGACTGCACATAGAAAGGCGATGTTAGCTAACATGGCTTGTTCTTTAATTGAGCACAAAAGAATCAACACTACAGTTGCTAAAGCAAAAGCTTTAAAACAATTTATTGAGCCATTGATTACTAAATCAAAAGCTGAAAACAATGTAAGTGCTGATAAAGGAACGCACAATAGACGTATAGTTTTTAAAAACCTACGTGATAAATATGCAGTAACGGAATTATTCAGTGTAGTATCTGAAAAAGTTGCTGATAGACCAGGTGGTTATACTAGAATTATCAAATTAGGTAATCGTTTAGGTGATAATGCTGACATGGCAATGATAGAATTGGTTGACTTCAACGAAATTTATAATGCAGGTAAGCCAAAGAAAAAATCAACTAGACGTAGTAGAAGATCTGGTGGTAGCGATGCTGAATCTGTTTCTGCAGAAAAAGAGGTTAAAGAAGCTAAAGTTGTTAAGGAGTCAAAACCAGAAACTGATGCTCAAACTGATAATGAAGTAAAGGCAGATGATTCTAAGGAATAAATTGTCAATAAATAATAATAATGAAAAAGGATAAGCTTTCTAGCTTATCCTTTTTTTATGTTTTTTTGTGAACGAATAAATATTTAGACTAAAATGAAATATCAAGCAAAGAGAAAAGCTTTAATATTACTAGCTGATGGTACAATTTTTCATGGTAAATCTGTAGGAAACAAAGAAGGAACTGCTTTTGGTGAAGTTTGTTTTAATACGGGTATGACTGGTTATCAAGAAATATTTACAGATCCTTCTTATTTTGGACAAATTATGGTGACTACCAATGCACATATTGGTAATTATGGAGTAAATAAAGAAGAGATAGAATCTGATTCTATTAAAATTTCAGGTTTAGTTTGTAGAAATTTTAGTTACGAATATTCGCGACCTCTAGCTGATGATAGTTTAGAAAATTTCTTAAATAAAAATAATCTATTTGCGATTTCAGATGTCGATACAAGGGCATTGGTAAGTTATATAAGAGATAATGGTGCTATGAACGCTGTGATTTCTACCGATGTAGATAATGTTGATGAATTAAAGAAACAACTTAGTGAGGTGCCGAGTATGGAAGGCCTTGAACTGGCTTCTAAAGTATCAACAAAAGAAGCTTATTTTGTTGGTGATGAAAATGCTACCTATAAAATTGCAGCATTAGATATTGGTATAAAGAAGAATATTTTACGTAATCTAATGAAAAGAGATGCTTATGTAAAAGTGTTTCCTTACAATACTAGTTTTGAAGACATGTCTTCGTGGAATGCTGATGCATATTTTATATCTAATGGTCCTGGCGATCCAGAGCCATTAGTTGATGCAATTGCTGCTGCAAAGAAAATGATTCTAACAAATAAACCTTTATTCGGTATCTGTTTAGGTCATCAAGTATTGGCTTTAGCGAATGGAGTGTCAACCTATAAAATGCACAACGGACACCGAGGAATTAATCATCCCATATTGAATTTATTAACAGGCAAGGGAGAAATAACCTCTCAAAATCACGGTTTTGCTATTAATAGGGAAGAAACTGAGGCTAATGCTAATTTAGAAATTACACATGTGCATCTAAATGATAAAACAGTTGCAGGCATTCGTATGAAGAATAAAGATGTATTTTCTGTTCAATATCACCCAGAAGCCAGTCCAGGGCCGCATGATGCAGATTATCTTTTCGATGATTTTTTCAAATTAATTGAGAAAAGTGCTAAACGTAACGAAATAGTTTAAATAAACAGTAATTAATTGGGAAATGTAAGTGATAAACAAACTTTGAGAAACCATGGTTTTGTATCTTTACTTGCTAATTTAACAACCAATAAAAACAATAAAAATGAGTATCATATTAAATGTTCACGCAAGGCAAATACTAGATTCAAGGGGAAATCCAACAGTAGAGGTAGATGTAGTTACTGAAAATGGAATAATGGGTAGAGCAGCGGTTCCTTCTGGAGCTTCTACTGGTGAGCATGAAGCTGTTGAACTTCGTGATGGAGGAAAAGCCTTCATGGGTAAAGGTGTAAGTAAAGCTGTAGATAACGTTAATAATATTATTGCAGAGGAGATTTTAGGAATGAATGTTTTTGACCAAAATCTTTTGGATCAAACTATGATTGATTTAGATGGAACTCCAAATAAATCTAAATTAGGCGCAAATGCAATTCTTGGTGTTTCTTTAGCTGCGGCAAAGGCTGCTGCAAACGAATTAGGACTTTCTCTTTTTAGATATGTTGGTGGTGTAAGTGCTAATACACTTCCAGTACCTATGATGAACATAATAAATGGGGGTTCTCACTCAGATGCACCTATTGCTTTTCAAGAGTTTATGGTAATGCCGGTCAAAGCTAAGAGCTTTTCTCATGCAATGCAGATGGGTACTGAGATTTTTCACCATTTAAAGAAAGTATTACATGACCGTGGTCTGAGTACCGCAGTTGGTGATGAAGGTGGTTTTGCCCCTAATTTAGCTGGTGGTACCGAAGATGCTTTGGAGACAATAGCTATAGCAGTAAAAAATGCTGGGTATTCTTTAGGTGATGATGTAATGATTGCATTAGATTGTGCTGCAGCCGAGTTCTTTGTAAATGGAAAGTATGATTACACAAAGTTTGAAGGAGATAAAGGTGTTATTAGAACATCTGAAGAACAAGCTCAATATTTAGCTGATTTAAGTGCTAAATATCCTATCATCTCTATTGAGGACGGTATGGATGAAAATGATTGGGACGGATGGAAATCATTAACAGATAAAATTGGCGATAAAGTTCAATTGGTAGGTGATGATTTGTTTGTTACAAATGTTGAGCGTTTAGCTACAGGTATAGAAAAAGGTATTGCTAATTCAATTTTGATTAAAGTAAATCAAATTGGAACCTTGACTGAAACTATTGCGGCAGTGAATATGGCTAAAAATGCTGGGTATACTTGTGTTATGTCTCACCGTTCAGGAGAAACAGAAGATAATACTATTGCAGATTTAGCAGTAGCTTTAAATACAGGTCAAATCAAGACAGGTTCTGCCTCAAGATCAGATCGTATGGCAAAATATAATCAACTACTTCGTATTGAAGAAGAGCTAGGAAGTACAGCTTACTATCCTCAGGAAAAAGCCTTTAAAATAAGCTAGTTTTATTAAAGTTTTATTGATTTAAGCCTTTCCTTTGGGAAAGGCTTTTTTTTTTGGCGTACTCCAAAACTTTAACTACCTTTTGAGAATAATCCAAT
>CAXBIJ010000335.1:0-3928 GCA_963975675.1 uncultured Maribacter sp.
TTTTAACGGGACCTGCTTTGTAAAGCGTTCTTCTTTAGCTTTGGTTAAATAATTGAACAAAGGCGCATGTTGCTCTAAATGAGGCGCAACACTCTCTTTTGAAAAATACTCCCTTAGCGTTTCTTCTTCAGCAACTGTGGTGGTAGCCTCAAAATATTTCTCTATTAATTTTTCTATGTTATGCAATTCCATAATTGTGCTTTTCAATTAATTTTTCCCTTACGGTTTTTCGTGCTCTGGATAAAGCTACCCGTATGGCTGTAGGCTTCATATCCAGTAATTTTTCTATTTCTTCGTATTCGTATTGCTCTACATCTCGCAATTGTAAAACCATTTTTTGTTGCTCTGGTAATTCGGCCATTATCCGTTCAACCCAACTTATACTGTCTTTAGCTTCTAAATCATTTTGTAATGACGTACTAGAATCAGTATAATTGCTATGCACCAATTTTAAATTACCTGCTTGTTTAGATTTTAATCTGTCCAAACAGAAATTTTTTGTCATGGTCATCGCAAATGCTTCTACATTATTATAGGTCTCCATTTTATTTTTCTTATCCCATAACTTTATAAGAATCTCTTGCGTTGCATCTTCAGCTTCCTCCGTTGAAACCAATAATCTTTTGGCCATGCGGAACAATTTGTCCTTAAACGGTAATACAATATTTAAAAACTCTGTTTGTTTCATTTTGGCTTGGCTGTTTGTAAGCTTGCTAACAGGCTTACAAAAAGAAGACGAAGTTGAACGAATTTTGTTACAATTAATTTTTAATTAGATTTCTTGTTACTAAATTTAACATCCTTAGTGCAAAGATATCCGTATTTAAATAGATGTTTATTATTGCATTTAAATGAATGTTCTAGAAATTGGAACATTTATTGCTATAAATAAAAATAAAAAAAACTATGAAAAAAATTTTCCTATCCCTCCTTTGCTTAGGCCTTGTTGTTATTTCTTGTAATAAAAAGGATGATGCGCCTATTATTGATGAAGAAGAAATCGTAATTCCTGAAGAGGAGGTACCGGTTGTAGTTGATATTGAAGTTCAAAACTTTTTTTGGCAAACCTTAAATCTCTATTATTTTTGGCAAGGTGATGTGCCAGATTTGGCAGATGACCGTTTTGATACTCAAGCAGGTTACGAAGAATTTCTTACCGCTAACCCAGAACCAGTTGCTTTTTTAGAGAATAAACTGCTTTTTTCTGAAGATAGATTTACTTTTTATAGCGATGATTATACAGATTTAGTAAATAGCTCTGCAGGTGTATCTAAAAGTAATGGTCTGCAATTTGGATTATCATTAATAGGTAACACTGATGATGTTTTCGGTTATGTGGAATATATTATTAAAGGTTCTGACGCATCTACTAAAGATATTAAAAGAGGTGAAGTCTTTACTGGTGTGAATGGAACAAACTTAAATAGAACAAACTACATAGATCTTCTGTTTGGCGATAACGACACATATACCTTAAATATGGCTGAAATAGTAAATAATACTATTAGCCCAATTAATAAGGAGGTTACTTTAACTAAACAAGAAGGTTTACAAGAAGACCCTATTTATGTTACTGATGTTATTACATCGGGAGACAAAAAAATTGGTTATTTCATGTACAACCAATTTGTATCTGGATCTGAAGATGCCATGAATGCCGTTTTTGCCGATTTTAAATCGCAAGGTGTTACCGATTTGGTTTTAGATTTACGATACAACTTAGGTGGTAGAGGTTCAACGGCTACTATTTTAGCTAGTTTAATAAAAGGTACTACTACTACAGATTTACTTTTTAGAACTATTTATAATGCAAAATTACAAGCAGAATTCGACAGTAGTTCAACAGATAATTATTTTGTAAGCACCACAGGTACTTTCGACGGTAATTCGAACGCTGCTTTAAATACATTAAATCTAAGTCAAGTATATGTTATAGCTACTTCAAGTTCGGCTTCGGCAAGTGAATTGGTAATGGTCGGTTTAGAACCTTATATAAATGTTGTTCATATCGGCTCTACTACAGTTGGTAAAAACCAAGGTTCCGTATTATTTGTTGATGATCCAGAAGGCGGCAATGTTTATGATGAAACCAGAGTAAATAATATAAATCCAAATGTACAATGGGGTCTTCAACCAATTATTAGTAGAGTGGAAAATAGTGCAGGCTTTTCTGATTATGCTGACGGATTAATACCTGATATTGTACTTGATGAGGATATTACCAATTTAGGTGTTCTTGGTGATGCTAATGAACCTCTTCTTGCAAGAGCAATTCAAGAAATTACGGGTGTAGGAGCTAAAAGAAGTTTTGATGTCATGATTCCTGCACGTGTTATTTCAAGCTCTAAACTACACGATCCTAGAAATGCTACATTATTATTAAATAACAGTGTACCTACCTCAAAATTCTCACTTACTCAAAAGAAATAAAAATCAAAGATTTTAGTTTCCCTAGTTATGAAGAAGTTTTTAGTATTATTTGTAATAGCGATTATCTTTTCTTGTTCTAAGGATGAGGATTTGACTTTAACCAAAACCATTGACCCAGATGGTTCTGCTGATGTAGAAGTTCAAGATTTCATGTGGAAAGCCATGAATTTCTGGTACTTCTGGCAATCTAATGTAGATGATTTGGGAGATGAGCGTTTTGTAAATACCAAAGAAGGTAGGGCTGAGTATACTGCCTTCTTAGATTCAGAAGAAAACCCTGCTGCCTTTTTTGAAAATAAACTGCAGTATATTGAAGATCGCTTTAGTTTTTATAATGAAGATTATCGCGAGCTTACTAATTCATTAGCAGGAATCTCTAAAAGTAATGGTCTTGAATTCGGACTGGTTCGTTTTCAGGATAGTCAAGAATTATTTGGTGTAGTTCGATATATCATACCAAATTCAAATGCTGCTACGGCAGATATTCTAAGAGGAGATTTATTTACTGGTGTTGATGGGCAAACTTTAACTTTATCAAATTACGAGGAACTCCTTTTTACAGGTAGCGATACATATACCTTAAATATGGCAGATTTTGTTACCGGTACTATTGTCCCCAATGAAAAAGAGGTAACACTTACCAAAGCGGAAGCTCTTGCCGAAAACCCCGTTTATATTTCCAAGTCTTTCGAAATTGGAGGGGAAAATATTGGTTATATCATGTATAACCAATTTACTAATGAATATGACGATGAACTTTATGCCGCCATTGAAGCTTTAAAATCTGCAGGTATAACTAATTTGGTAATGGACTTGCGCTATAACCCTGGTGGTTCTGTAAATACAACGCGACTATTGGCCAGTATGATTTATGGCACAAATACATCAGAGGTATTTTTAAGAAAAAGATACAATGATAAACTTCAAAACCAATTTAACGATAGCCAATTAGAAGTATATTTTGCTGATAAGGTTAATGGAAAAACAATCAATTCATTAGGCTTTTCTAAATTGTACGTACTAACATCTTCTAGTTCTGCGTCAGCTAGCGAATTACTTATCAATAGCTTAGAACCGTATATTGATGTTATTCAAATTGGAGATATAACGAGAGGTAAAAATGAATTTTCAACAACATTGGTCGATGATCGAGATAACTCTTACTTATACACACCATCTAGAGTAAATAAAATTAACCCAAATAATCAATGGGCCATTCAACCTTTAATTGGTAGAAATGAGAATGCAGAAGGGTTTTCAGACTTTATAAGCGGTTTACAGCCAGATATTTTTTTGAAAGAAGATTATGGCAACCTCGGTATTTTAGGGGAACAGAACGAACCTCTATTAGCTAGGGCTATAGAAGCCATTACCGGACAAACTGGCAAACGTGATTTTACTGTTTTAAATCCGATAGAAGTTTTTATAAGTTCTAAAGTTGGCAATCCAATCAATGATAAAATGATTGATGATACAGTTTACGATTTAGAATTTTAAA
>CAXBIJ010000336.1:0-3921 GCA_963975675.1 uncultured Maribacter sp.
ATTGGCACCCCGCATTTGTTGATCCATATGATCTCTAAAAATTCCGAAAGGAATTACTAACCCTTCAACCACTTGGTCTGGAAACATTTTTTTCAATTGTCCTAGGTTTGCAGCTTTTGGCCCACATAATGCTCCTGAATCACCTGCATCTACATCACGCATATTCAGAACATCGGTATTCTTCAATTGAATTTTTTCGATAGGCACTTCAATCTTATCTGTATTACGCTCTTTCTTCACAAAAAGTCCGCGCTCTTGATCGGTCATTTTCGATTCTGGCTTAATAATTACATTTCCCTTATTCGAAACTGCATAAAATACGCGTTCACCATCATACTTCTTTAAACTTTGAAGATTCGCATCAGATAAAGCTGCATTAGGTATTCCTAAATTACGTGCCAATAATTGCACGTGAGAAACCAAATTACCTTCTGCAACAGTTGCAATACCAGCAATAGGCTTCAAATCTGAAGGTGAGCGCTGAAAAATATAAATTTTATCAGAAGACACTTCAATATCTTCAGAAGAACCATCAACTACTACTAGCTCACCGAAAGCGTAACCAGGATTCAATCCTCTAAACGTACTCTGATTCGGAATATCCATCACCATATTCGTAAGTGCAGATTCTTTAGCAATAAAATCGCCTAATTCTCCAACACTCTTTCCTAAATTCAAAGCAACAGAACCTCTAATTCGGTCATCAATAAAAGCATACGATTTTGGTTCAAACGTTGTATACGTATCGACCACTTCTTGGTAATTTGCTTTAACCATCGCAGCACTCCATTCAACTGCAGCTCTTGCCGTCTCTAAAACTTGGGTTAACTCTGCCAAGCTTAATTTTTCTTGACCGAACTTGCTTAAAGTACCAGAGATTTGCTCCCATTCCCATAACTCTAAATATCCGGCACCAACTGATGCAGTGGTTAAGGCACATATTTTTTCTAATTGGCCGCTTACAGTTGTTGGCTGCCAATTTGGTGCATTTTGGAATAACAGCTCTTCTAATTTTAAAGAAATATCTAATAATTGCAAACGCGCCATCGGTCGTTTTTCTTCCAATAAACCTTCACGAATATCTAAAAGTAATTGTGCTGTTTCATTAACCAAATATGAAGGTGTCTCATTACTGGCCTTTCCTTGAACAAAAGCTTGCACCTTATCTCCTAAGGTGGTGCCTTTTACTAGTTTCGATTTATTCAATAAAGATTGAACATCTACTGGCTTAAAAAAGGTTTGCATGGTTGCCACCAAACCATCTATTTTTTTATTTAAATCGGTGGTTAAAGACTTTTGATTTTTTGCTTTAAAATCGATTACTTTTTGAATATCAGATTTTTCAGGCTGGCTATGAATTTTAGTTCTCAAATCCATAAACGGCATATAGATATCAGAAATAACTTTCGATTCGCTACGCATTAACTGTGCTACATTGTCATCACCATTATGAGGAATATCCTTTAAAGATTGTCTTAGAAAGTAAAAATTGTCAGCGACTAAGGCATCTTTTGCCAAAATCCATTTGTAAAAACCGATACCCCACGCTTCTTCATCTTCTACCTGTACAGAACCTCTATAAAATTGACCTTTCTGATTTACCCAACCATCATCAATTAGACGAAGATATTTATCTAATTGATATTGTTTTAATCGAGAATGATTATGGTCTATATCCCATAAATCATCATTAGTTGAAAAGGCTAAAATTTGACCTAAAAAGATATGATTGCTTTTACCTAAGGCAACAACTTCATCTTTGTATCTTGCATGCTGTACTCCAGGACCTATATTATCAGGACAAGGGTCTTTTGGTTGCCTTACACTACCGTCGGTACAGAACCATCGAATATCTTTATAAGGTCCGCGTAGGTCATTCTTATACTTTTCAACCAATGTCTTTATATGATCACCAGACAATTGTGATTGGGAATAAGAAATATTAACTGCGATAAAAAGCGCAACAAAAAGTATACAAAAAGAGGAATGTGTGTTACTGTTTTTCAATTGAATAGTGTTGAATTATTCATCAAAGGTAGCATCAAATTTATCTACAAACCTAGGTATTAGTAAATTATTTTTTAACAATAAACTAAATTTAGCGTACTGGCTTACAGGTATTTAAGAACTAAAAAATCTTTCATAATAAAATGATAAAAATAATCGTTATTCAACTATTTATAGTTCATTTGTAGTAACATTTTCAATACTCAAAAAGACAAAAAAAAATTAATAACTAAACTAAATAATTAAAAAAATGAAATCTATAGTAATAGTATTATTCGTAGCACTGACTTCATTCTCAAGCGTTTACTGTCAAGATGCAGAAAAAATGAACGGAACCTTTGCAGGCTATGAAGATGGCGTATATGTTTTTACAGATAAAGACGGGTATAATGCAGAGTTTGCTAGTATAACCGATGAGGTTAGTAAGAAATACAATTTAACTGACAAAACATATATTGGCAAACAATTCATTATCACTTTCATAGTAGAAACAGAAATGGACGAATTTGATGAAGAAGTTCAAGTAAGCTCCATTGTAGGCCTTACAATGCCAGAATAGTAAAAAAATTAAAAGGACGTAAAGTCCTTTTTTTTATGCCCGCTTTTTTTCGGGCATATTTAATATAACTCCCTTTAATTACCCACTTTAAAGAGCCGATTCTTTTTCGTTTCTTTGTATTTCATAAGAAAAATAAAAATGACTTTACTTGGTATTGATGTAGGTGGCTCAGGAATTAAAGGAGCATTAGTTGATTCGGAAACAGGAGAAATGATTTCTGAACGATTTCGAATTCCGACTCCTAATCCTCGAACACCAGAAGCAATGACCGATGTTATCGCCGAAATTGTCACCCACTTCGATTACAAAGGTAAAGTTGGTTGTGGTTTTCCTACTATCATTAAAAATGGTATTTGTAAAGCATCCGGAAATTTAGACCCTAGCTGGTTAGGTGTAAATGTGGAAGAAATTTTAGAAAAGAAAACCGGACTAGATTTTACCGTGATTAATGATGCTGATGCAGCTGGTTACGCCACTATGAATTATGGTATTGGTAAAGGCGAAAAAGGTTTGGTCGTTATGATAACTATAGGTACTGGGCTAGGTAGTGGTGCCTTTTTAGATGGCAGATTGATTCCAAATTTTGAGCTTGGTCAAATTCCTTATAAGAAATATTCAAAAATTGAGCTATGGGCTGCAGGGTCTGCAAAAGACCGTGAACAATTATCTTATAAAAAATGGGGTAAGCGATTTAATACATTTTTAGAATATGTTGAATTGATCATATCTCCAGATTTAATTATTCTTGGTGGAGGTGCATCAAAAGACTTTGACCAATTTAAGTCACAAATAAAAATTGACACCAAAGTAATTGCAGCAGAATTACAAAATCATGCAGGTATTATTGGCGCTGCAGTCGCTTCTCAATACAAGGTCAAAAAGGCTTAACAAACAATATATAACCTATAAAAAATCCCAAAGCTTTCTTTGGGATTTTTTTATTTTTAATACCAGTCTTTATTATTCAATTAATATTTTGGCATCTTTTGGAACATCAAAAAAGTCTTTTGGCAAATCATTTTCGAAAGAAACATTAGAAACATCTATTTGGGTTATATACTCCCCAGGTTTTTCATCTTTCGTTAACCAATGAGTCTTATAACTGGTGGGAAAGAGAATACCATCAACCATATTTTCACCTACCACCTCCATAAATTTTTCTGGGGCGTGCCCACCATCTTTAAAATACTCAGGATAAGAAACGATATACCGTATAGCGGCAAGTTTATGTGATTCTTTACCAAAGTAAAGTATGTAATAATCATCTGGAGCATCACCTGTACCAGCATCAAAAGTTACCTTAACCACATCGTGTTCTTGCTCTTTATAAGTCATTTCTGGTAGTAACTCTAAAT
>CAXBIJ010000337.1:0-3905 GCA_963975675.1 uncultured Maribacter sp.
GGAGCCATCAAACGGAACTGTGGAAATCAATAATGGTGGAACACCCGACGATATTACCGATGACACGATTACCTATACTCCTAACGATGGCTTCGAAGGAAGCGATAGTATCGATTATACGGTCTGTGATACAATGGGAAATTGCGATACGGCAACAGTTGATATAACGGTAACTAATGATAATCCTACACCACCCGAAGAGTTTGTTATTGAGGTGAACCAAATGGTAACACCAAATGGTGATGGTAGAAATGAATTCTTGTTTATTAGAGGTGTAGATAAAATTCGAAACAGCACATTAAAAATCTTTAACAGATGGGGAGTTGCAGTTTATGAAGGTGAAAATTATAATAATCAAAATAATGTATTTGACGGTAGGTCAAGAGGTAGGTCAACTTTAGGTGTTGAAGAATATCTACCTGCTGGAATATATTTCTATATATTTGATTACACCACTATAGACGGTGAAAAGATAGTAAATAGTGAGTATCTGTATATAAGTAGATAATAGTATATAAAATATGAATATTAGAAATAAGGTTTTAATTCTACTAGGTGGTTTGTTGCTTGTTTGTGAAATCGTGGTTGCGCAACAAGATGCACAATATACCCAGTACATGTTTAATACTATGAGTGTCAACCCTGCTTATGCAGGATCTAGAGGTCAACTAAGTATTGCAGCACTATATAGATCGCAATGGGTTGGTTTAGAAGGTGCTCCAAAAACGCAAACTCTAAACATTCAATCTCCAATTAGAAATAGCAAATTAGGTTATGGTGTTTCAATAGTGAATGATCAAATTGGTGATGGAGTTGTACAAGAAACTTATTTTGATGCAGTTCTTTCTTATACTATTGATGTATCTGCTGAAGGTAAATTATCATTTGGTTTAAAGGCGGGAGGTAATTTATTAAATCTAGACTTTACAAAGTTGCGTAATTTTGATGCTGAACCAGTAAATTCAGATAATATTGAAAATAGATTTTCGCCAAATGTGGGTGTAGGTTTATATTATCATGCTGAACGTTTTTATGCAGGTCTTTCTGCTCCGAATCTATTACAAACAGAACATTTTGACAATTCTCAGCAGCAAGCTGGGAGCGTTCAATTCTTATCGAAAGAACGCATCAACTTCTATTTAATTACTGGTTATGTATTTGATTTAAATGGTAATTTGAAATTTAAACCAGCATTGCTGACTAAAGTGGTTGGTGGTGCACCGTTACAGGTAGATATGTCGGCAAATTTTATGTTCAATGATAAATTTACATTTGGTGCTGCTTACCGATGGGACGCTGCAATAAGTGCAATGGCAGGTTTTCAAATCTCTGAACAGTTTATGATAGGTCTGGCATATGATAGAGAAACTACAGATTTAGGAGGAACACAATTTAACGATGGATCATTTGAGGTACTCTTGAGATATGAATTGGTTAAATCTTTTCAAAGATTGGTATCACCTCGTTTTTTCTAATTGGCAAACTTATATATGAAACATAGCGTAAAGTTTATTTTAGTAATCTTATTTTTCTTTCATGGTTTAATCTATGCTCAAGAACGGTTAATTGAGAAGGGAAATGAAAAATTTGAATCATATTCATTTAGCCCCGCAATAGATATTTATAAAAAAGTTTTAGATAAGGGTTATGTGTCTGCGGACTTGCTGAGAAAATTAGGTAATTCATATTATTACAATGCAGATTATAAAGATGCTGCTGATACATATAAAAAATTAGTAGCAAATTATTCAGAAGAAGTTACCGCTGAAGATTATTTTAAATATGCCCAAGCATTGAAAACGTTGGGAGACTATGATACTTCTAGGTCAATAATGCTCAAATTCACTGAAATGACTAAAGGAGATGGCCGAGCAAAAGCCTTCGCTGAAGGTCGTGATTTTATGGCAGAAATTAAGAAAAATTCAGAAAGGTATAATCTAGGGCCTTTCGAATACAATTCACCATACTCTGATTTTGCTCCTTCTTTTTATAAAGAAGGATTGATATTTTCCTCGGATCGAGATACTGGTAATTTTGCCAAATATCGTCATACTTGGAATGCTAAAGATTTTTTAGACTTATACGAGATTAATGCAGATAGTTCTTCTTTAAATAAAGTAAAGAAATTAGATGAAAATGTAAATACCCGATTTCATGAGTCAACCTCAGTAGTCACCAAAGATGGTCAAACCTTATATTTTACTCGAAACAATTCTGAAAAGAGGAGAACGGTAAAAGATGATAAGGGAATTGTTAGGTTAAAAATATTACGAGCAAAATTAAATGATGAAGGTATATGGGGCGAAGTTGAAGAACTTCCTTTCAATAGTGATTCTTATTCAGTGGCAAACCCGGCATTGAGTCCAGATGAGAAGACATTGTATTTTGTTTCAGATATGCCTGGTACATTTGGCGCCTCAGATTTATTTATGGTAGCTATAAATGATGATCGTACATTTGGACCAACACAAAATTTAGGGCCAAATATTAATACAGAAGCACGTGAAACATTTCCTTTCATAACAAGTGAGGAAATTTTATATTTTTCTTCAGATGGACATCCCGGTTTAGGTGGATTAGATGTTTTTGCAACCAAAATCAAACGACAAGATTTTACAGGTAAAGTGTTAAATGTTGGTCAACCTGTCAATAGTAATAGTGATGATTTTACGTTTATTTTTAATGAAGTATTAAGAACAGGTTATGTAGCCTCAAATAGAGAAGAAGGTTTAGGGTACGATGACATTTATAGTTTTACAGAGACTAGACCACTTGAATTCGATTGTATTCAAAAAGTAACCGGAACGGTAAGAGACAAAATCACAAATGCAGTTTTGGTAGGGGCAACTATAAAAGTAATTGATGAGAATAATGATGAACTTTTCTCGACAATTACTGATTCTGACGGTAATTATAGTTTAGAGTTAGATTGTAATAAAGGTAATTTTGTAAGGGCTTTAATGGAGGGTTATATACCGTTTGAAGAATACATAGGTGTTTCTGATGGTAAACCGAAAATTATAGATTTTTACTTAGAAAGAGACCGTATTACTGCAGGATTTGGAGATGACTTAGCAAAGCTTCTTCAATTAAGTACAATATATTTCGATTTCGATAAGTACTATATTAGAAAAGATTCAGAGGTTGAAATAGAAAAAGTAATAGCTGCTATGGAGAAATATCCTAGTCTTAAATTAAAGGTTAATTCACATACAGATAGCAGAGGGCCAGCGGCTTATAATCTTTGGCTTTCGCAAAAAAGGGCTGAGTCTACAGTGAACTATATGATTAAAAAAGGTATTTCAACAGACAGGCTAGTTAATGAAGGTTTTGGTGAAACCAAGCTACTTAATGAATGTGCCGACGGTGTAATATGTAGTGCTGAAAAACACGATGTTAATAGAAGGTCAGAGTTTATTATTCTAGAATAATCTCATAATTAAAATTTAAAAAAGCAACCAATTATATGGTTGCTTTTTTCGTTTTGGAAGATGACATATTACTTGTTATTTACATTAGAAATACTTTTTTAACACTCTGAAACCCTTATGTTTTTTAGACCTTAATAGATGAAATACCATTGCAAAGCATTGATTTGTATGTAAGTGTATTTACGGTAAACAGCAGTATTCTATTCATTCACTTAGTAATAACTCTACTTCACAACAATTTTTAGCGCTAACTGAGCTCTATGTTTATTTTAGCTAATGATTTTTGCTATTCGTATCATTTTGATCTAATGCATAAATCTTTGGCCTAAAACCTATGAAATTAAAATACCTATATAGTCTTTTATTTATCGCTGTTTGTTCGTCATTTATATATGGGCAGCAAACTTATCGCGATAATTTCAGCAATACTTCCTATAGCAATAATGACGGGAATACTAATTTTTCCACTAATTG
>CAXBIJ010000338.1:0-3904 GCA_963975675.1 uncultured Maribacter sp.
TCGTAAAGCATCTCTATTGATGTCAATTCCTAATAAGTTTCTACGTTGAAATAAATCAGCCCCATCAGGATTTAGCATTGGAAGAAAATGTACCGTTAAATTGGCTAAAATAGCTTCCTTTTCAATCTTAAAATCGGGGCTATTAAAGAAATTTAAAATGTCAAAAATAGCTTGCGTAGCTGTAGGCTCATCACCATGCATTTGCGACCACAGAAAAACATTTGTTTCTCCTGAACCAATACTAATTAAGCTTAAATCTTTTCCTCCAATAGATTTACCAACAGTGGCAACTTTAAACTTTTGATTTGAAGCATATTTATCTATTAACGGTTGTATATCAGCTCTCTTAATACGCCTTTTACCTATCGATATCTCTTTATAAGTATCGTAGGTGTCATATAACTGCGAGGTTAAATCTGTTGATTGACTCATTCCAATCATTGAGAATGAACATACTATTGCAAACACTATTTGCTTCATAAATTATTCGGTTTAAATTGTTTTTAATTTTCTGGTGGATTTTTAGGTAATTCCTTAAAATCTAAATCCTTTACAGACTTTCTAACTTCGAACATAAATTCTGGGCCTGGGTCTGTTTTTTTAGTACGGTAGCCAGCATCTTTCTCTAACCATAAAGGGTGGTTTTCAAAAAGGGTATACTCGTAATGGCCAATTAAATAATCTATATCATATTTATCCTTAAGATATCTTACCAACCAAATATTAGATTTTAATTGCGCTTTTGTTAATGGTAAATCGTCTGTGCCACCAACATTTTCAACACCTATAGCACAATGATTAAGACCAATAACATGACGCGCCATTGTAGTTTCAGGTAAAAGTCTATAAATGGTACCGTCTCGGTCAACCAAAAATTGAGCAGATACATTTAGGCCACTAACATCTTTAATATCTGGTCTCCAATTTGGTAATGTGGCAGGGTTAAATGCTTCGATAGACTTTTCAAAAGTAGGTATGACTGTCCAATGCAAAACAATCATTTTAGGAACAATCTGGGGTGAATCTTGTTCTAAGCCATATCTATTTTCAAGATATTCTAAGGTTAGTATTTTCCGCTCATCATTAAAAGTAATAGGATGTTCTATAATCGTTTTTGTAGTTGTACATGAAACGAATAATATCATTAACAAAAAATAACTTGATATGATTCTCATTGATAAATTGTTATAAGCTATCCTTTGCGATTGCGTATTTAATAGTCACTTTTCTTCTGCCCCATTCTTTCGCCTTTTTGACATTTTCACCCATGTAGATGTCAATCCTGTTTTTCCATCTAGAATGCATTTTATCTTTTACAATATATACTCCTTCGAATGAATCAATTTTAACCATGGTATTATAACTAAGGCCATTTTTCAATAAATCTCTAGATACGGCAATCCATTTCGAACCTGGCTTAATTGAATCTCCCCAAGCTGCTATAGCTGGGTGTTCATAAGATGTTTGATGTGGCGTCGAATTATAGGCGGTTGCAGTTACTTGTAAAGGAACCCAATCATATTTCTCATCTAAGCTCTTATCGACACAGCAAATTGCAGTAAAGCTTATGAAAAGTATGATTATCCTTTTTATCATGTCTACTAATGTAGTTTATTTTCTAAAATCAAAAGATCAGTATTACTTTTACCCCATGCTTCTTCTAACTCTTTGGGTACAGGGGTAAATGAATATGTTAGGGCACTTAAAACAATGTCTTCGTCACCATCGCCATCAATATCTGCTGAATCCATTAAAAACCATCTAGCCGTTGTAGTATCTGTCAAATGCTCTTGTTTAAAAGTGTAATTCGAACCATCTAAATTTTCTAAATAAACAAAGTTATATTCAGGATGGTTTTCGTAATCTGGAAAAGTAGCTAATAGCGCAAAATCTAAATCTCCATCTTGATCAAAATCTTTAACAATTACTCGTGTTGCTCCATTTAATGGATAAAAAAAAGTTTCTTTAAAGTTATTCTGGCCATCATTGATATGAATGCGCATTCCGTGATAAGGTTTGCTTATATATGATTCATTAGAATTGTCACCGTTTACCGTAACTATATCATCATAACCATCGCCATTATAATCTACCATTTCAAACCAACTTGTGCCATATAACGGACTAAACCTAAGTACTTTTTCAATTGTAAATTCTAAATTATCTTTCTGATACAAAATATAGACCGCTTCATCCCCTTGGGCGGCTAAAACCACTAAATCATCTTTACCATCGGCATTCATATCTTTTGGTATCACCCTTATCGTACCTGGAATATTCAATAAAGATTTTTCTTTATAAAAACCATAAGAATCTTTTTCGAGCAATGTCAACTTCCCTTGTAAATTCCCAAATTCGCTTACAACTATTTCTTCAGTTCCATTTTTATCAAGATCGATATAAAGCGTATGAACAGGTAGATGGAGAGAATCCATTATCGATGCAGAAGTGTTATTATGCTTTAAAATAATTTTTCCATAAGGAATCTCTGAAGGTACCAATAAGCCCATGCTTGTAACATAAGTACTATCACCAACAATCTTGGCTTCAGTAATAGCTCTATTGAAATAACCTACAAGGCTATTCTCTTTTGTTTTCAAATCAAATGAAGCTAATTCCCCTTTTCTTGTACCCGTTAAAATAGTACTGTTAGCAGTATCTATTTTTAAAAAGGTATATAAACTGCCAACAGCACTATCTAAAGAAATAGGATTACTCTTAAACTGAGATAAAGGTGAACTTTTTATATGAGGATTATTATTGACAATACTATCGGGAGCCAAATCAATAATGTAATTTTTTAAAAGCTCCCAGTCATCTGCTTCAATAATCGGTTTACTAGGAAAGATACCTGTCTTTATAATAGACATTTGTTCAGGAAATGGCAAACTATGATAAGGATGATTTTCGGTAGTTAAAATACCCATTCGGGCTGCCATTGCTGGGAGAATATTATTTTTCCAAATATCTTTCGGTAAATCTTTTATATCAGGTGCTACATGACATTTAGCGCAATAATTTTCATACAAAACAACTTCCTTAGGCCGATTTTCTATCGAGCATGAAATAAATAAAAACAATAAAAAAATATAAAAAGCTGATTTTAAATCCATCGAAATTACAATGATTTACTTATTAAGTTATAAAATTGGAAGATACCCATACCATTAAAATCTTGCAAGTGATAAGTGAAGGCTTTTCTTTAAATTTGCAGGGCTATGAAAAAAGAAAAAAAACCAGATAATGTTGTATTCAATGAAGAAACCCAAGAGTATCATGCAAAGCTATCACCTTTTGCAACAGGTGTATCTGCCCCTAAGATAACTCCGCCAGATGTTACTTCTTGGAAAAACACCCACATTGTAAGCGCAAATTACAAGTTTAAAGCGCAATACGAAGCACTTCAAAAATCGTACAATGAGTTAATGAATAATTTTGAGTACAATAGTCTAGTGTACAGCGCCAAATTTAATTTTGAACCGATTGTAGGCAAAGATTACCATTTATATAAATCTAAGGATGAAAGTACATTTCTTTCACTTATATCGCCTTTAGAATGCAATTTTAAACATCTTGGTAGCTTTAGGTTATCTACAGATAAAACTTGGGAAAAGTTATAAATCAAACTCAAATTGTCAACCCTATTCAATACTTAAATTGGGTGGCTAATTACTGCTTATTTTCAAAATTGAAAAAAGAATGAAGAAATTTAAACTGCTCTTAGGTATTGTATTTATTGGGATTATATTTTTTGGATATTTCAACTATCCAAAGCTAAATCTAATATCTGGGTATGCCTCTAAAAATATGGCTTCTAATGTTTTTATAGCCCATAGAGATCCAGTAGATGTTACTTTGAATGATCATGAAATGACACTTATTAATTTGTCTGAATGTGAGGTTT
>CAXBIJ010000339.1:0-3904 GCA_963975675.1 uncultured Maribacter sp.
ACTTTGTACACATTTCAGGTTTGATCGATGAAATTCGTGAAGGCGATGAAGTTGAATTCGAATTAAAAGAAGGAAACAAAGGATTAAACGCAGTGAACGTAAAAGTTATCTAAACATATATACTTTCAAGTTTAAGAAAAAGCCCTTCCATAGTGAAGGGCTTTTTTATTACTCATTTTCAAGCTTCTAGATCAAAATAAAGACGTAGTTTTGCACCCGCAAAAAAGCTGCACTATGAAGCGTATTAATGAATATAAAAAACTCTTCGGGGTTGAAAAGGAAATTGAGCTAAAAACTCTAAAATCTACTTACAGAAATTTGGTGAAAGAATGGCACCCAGACAAATTTCAAGAAGGTGACGATAAACGTGAAGAGGCTGAAATACAGAGTCGTCGAATTATAGATGGTTACCATTTTTTAGTAAGTATCGCTCCTGAAACTTTAGAGGCAAACAATGATGTTTACCAAGAAACTATTAATAATTCTGGTATTGCAGATTACCAACACAACGGTCTTGTATTAGAAATTACATTTTTAGATGGTTCTACTTATGAGTATTTCGGAGTTACTAAGCCTATTTTTCAAAAGATGATCAACTCTAACAAGTTGAACAGATTTGCAAAAAGAAGCATTTACCCAAATTACATTTATAGAAAATCAAAAAGAGTCCTTCAAGAGGCCTAGAATTTGACATATAATTAAGAATCACAGATATCGCATGAAAAATCAAGAAGAGATTTTATCGAAATTGAATATTGATGCGTTAAACCCTATGCAAGAAGAGGCGTTAACTGTGATTTCATCTACAGCCAACACAATTCTATTATCACCAACAGGTACTGGAAAAACGTTGGCTTTTTTACTTCCTATTTTAGAGGTTTTAGATCACGATAGTACTGAGGTTCAAGTATTAATTTTAGTTCCTTCTCGCGAATTGGCTATTCAAATTGAACAAGTTATTCGTAATATGGGGTCTGGTTTTAAGGTTAATGCCATATATGGCGGTAGACCAATGTCTAAAGATAAGATTGAGCTAAAACATACGCCCGCAATTCTGGTAGGTACGCCGGGTAGAATTCTAGACCATTTCATGGCAGATCGTTTTACTAAAGATCATATTAGCCATTTGGTACTTGATGAATTCGATAAATCGTTAGAAGTTGGTTTCGAAGAGGAAATGACTGAAATTCTTGCAGAATTACCCAACCTTAAAAAACGTATTCTTACATCGGCTACTGAAGGAGTTAAGATTCCGAAGTTTGTTGGTATTGAAAATCCGAAGAGAATAAACTTTCTTAAGAAGAAAACGCCATCACAATTATCCATCAGCACTGTTATAGCAGAAGACAAAGATAAACTGAAAACCTTAGTGCAGTTATTAAAATTTATAGGTGAACAACCAGGCATCATCTTCTGTAATTTTAAAGATAGTATTGAAAGTGTTAGTTCTTATTTAAGTCAACAACACATTCTACATGAGTGCTTTTCTGGCGGTATGGAACAGAAAGACCGAGAACGTGCTTTAATTAAGTTTAGAAATGGTAGCAATCGAATATTAGTTGCTACTGACTTAGCTGCAAGAGGAATAGATATTCCTGAATTAAAGTTTATCATTCATTATGAATTACCAATTCGTATTGAAGAATTCACCCATCGTAATGGTCGAACTGCTCGTGTTAATGAAGCAGGTACTGCCTATGTTTTAAAATGGGACAAAGAATCGTTACCTGGTTTTATTTCAAATTCAAAAGAAATAAACATCAATAAATCTAATAGGCTAGGAGACCCATTTTGGGAAACTTTATTTATTTCTGGTGGTCGAAAAGATAAAATATCAAAAGGTGATATTGCAGGTCTCTTCTTTAAACAAGGCGGATTGAACCGAGACCAATTGGGTGATATAGAATTAAAGCAAGACTGTGCTTTTGTTGCTGTCCCTAAAAACAAATCAAAAGAGCTCGTTTACGAGTTGAACAATTCAAGATTGAAAAAGAAAAAAGTACGTATTACTGTACTTTAACCATAGTTAGTAATTTTGTCCCTTTTAAGGTAGTATGATGAAGGATAAACAGCACGATAACAAAACCGAAATCGATTTAAACGAGATTGAAAGTTGTATTGAGATTTTAAATCGATTAGTCATTGATACAAATCAAATTTTTGAAATTCCAGAAGATAGACGTATTGCCTTAATCAAAGTTGCGGGTCAATTATCTCGTCCTAGCAAACAAGAGTTTGCCAAAAGGGTAAAGGATGCCAAGCGAAATGAGAAAAGAAAACAAGCAGTTCGAGATAAACATGCCCGTAAAGAAACGGGAATTCGAAGTGCTCGTGAAGCTCATGTATTTGTAGCTCCTAAATTGTTACCTGCTGCAGAATTAGAAAGTAAAGATTTACCAGAACTGGCTACACCTCGTAATTGTTATGTATGTAAAACCGAGTTCACAAAACTTCATCACTTTTATGATACCATGTGTTCTGATTGTGGCGATTTCAATTATGCCAAGCGTTTCCAAAATGCCAATGTAAAAGGTCAAATTGCTGTTATTACTGGTTCTCGACTAAAAATAGGCTACCATATTACGCTAATGCTTTTACGTGGTGGCGCTACCGTTATTGCGACAACACGATTTCCTGTCGATTCTGCACTTCGTTTTTCTAAGGAGGAAGATTTTATGGAATGGGGGCATCGTCTAAAAATTCATGGCCTAGATTTACGCCATATACCTAGTGTTGAAATCTTCTGCAATTTTATAGAGCAGCAATACGATAAACTAGATATATTAATAAATAATGCGGCACAAACCGTACGTAGACCTGCAGGCTTTTACCATCACTTGATGGAAAATGAAGAACGTGAATTTACTTCATTACCTAAGTTTGCCCAAATGGTATTGAGTGACCATGATAGTTGCTTGAATGAATTGAAAAATTTTAGCTCAAAGGCATCGCCAAATCAAAACATGCCGGTTACTTGGCACGGTCCAGAGCCTGGTATAGGTTTACGGGCTTCTGCTAAATTGTCTCAAATTCCGTATAGTTTTGATAATGCTTTAGTTGCCCAAGAGGTATTCCCTTCTGGTGAATTAGATGCAGATTTACAACAAGTAGATTTACGTAAAACTAATAGCTGGAGATTAAAATTAGGTGAAATCGAAACCACCGAAATGATTGAGGTTCAGTTGGTGAATTCTGTTGCTCCTTTTGTTTTATGTAACCGTTTGGCTGAACTCATGAAAAAAGAGAACACAGGTCAAAAGCACATTATAAATGTAACGGCCATGGAAGGTAAATTCCATCGTTTTTTCAAAGAATCGCGCCACCCACATACCAATATGGCAAAAGCTGCATTGAATATGCTTACCCATACCGCTGCTGGCGAATTGGCTAAAGATGGTATTTTTATGAATGCTGTTGATACCGGTTGGGTTACAGATGAAGATCCGGCTGAATTGGCTAAGAAGAAACAAGAAGTCCACGATTTTCAGCCTCCTTTAGATATTGTTGATGGTGCCGCCAGAGTAATGGATCCATTGTTCGACGGAATAAATACAGGAAAACACTGGTGTGGTAAATTCTTAAAAGATTACTTTCCTATTGATTGGTAAACATATTCAACCTTTATAAAAATAAGATTTACTGGTAAATTAGTTTTAGTAATAAATTCTAATTTATCCTCTTTATAATAAATATGTAATCAATAATCACGAAAAGAAGATAATCGCAAAAATGTGGTGAAGGCTATGTTATAATTTTTGGTTTAACTAACTTTAGGTTTTGACCAACCAATTATAAAATACCAATGAAAACATTAATCCACTGCCTTGCTTTTTTCTCATGTTTATTTCTTTCAACTTCACTTTTATCCCAAGATTTTTCAGCTTTTGAATACCGTACCATTGGC
>CAXBIJ010000340.1:0-3901 GCA_963975675.1 uncultured Maribacter sp.
TGTGATGAGCCTTTAAAAGTTTATAGGTTTTCTTGAATTCACTTTTTGGTATAGATAGTACTACGTTACATTTAAGATGCAAGTCTTGTGAAATAATATCAAGTTGATGTTTTTTAACCAATCGCATGACAATATCCATTTCTGAATATTCGAACGAAACACTTACTTGTTGTTGTAATATCTTCTTTATTATGGTAGCATTTTCCAGAGCAAGCTTCGCTGTTTCCTTGTAAGCACTTATTAATCCGCCAACACCTAATTTGGTTCCACCAAAAATTCGAACTACAGCAACTAGTGTATTGGTAACATCAAAAGATTGTAATTGACCATAAATGGGCATTCCGGCTGAATTATTTGGTTCTCCATCATCATTTGCACGGTATGATAAGTTTTCAATTCCCATTTGCCATGCATAACATACGTGGTTGGCTGTAGGATATTCTTTCTTTAAGCCTTCAATATATTCTTTTACTTCATCTTCATTGGTCACAGGAAAGCAATATCCATAGAACTTACTTTTTCGTTCCTTGTATAAAATAGGTTCCGATGGTTTTAAAATAGTTCTATATGTGTCCATATAAAATAGTTTGCCGAGTTTTATAGAATATTCATTATTTGCTGGCCAAATGCAACCAAGATAATACTCAAAACAGCCATGCCAATACCAAACCAATTTTTAATCGTTAGTCTTTCTTTAAAAAGAAGAATGCCTAACAAAGTTGAAAACATAACTATGGCAACGTTATTGATTGTGAAAACCGAAGCGCTGTTCCAAGTAGGGTGTTGTAGGGCTTTTAATAAAAAGTAAATTGAGAAATAGTTAGGAACACCTAAGCAGATACCTCCAATAACATTTTTTATATTAACCTTAATTGGTTTGGTAATTGATTTAAATCCAATAAATAAAACACCGAAGATTCCGGCAGAAGCAAAAACACTAGCAGAGAATAATGCATATTCTTCTTCTGGCATATGTACTTCTTGAAAATATTTAATACTGGTGTCAATAATACCAGAACCTAAAAAAACCAATACAGGTAATACGAAAGCCCATTTCTCAGCTTTTATTTTATGCGCTTTTAAGGATGTAAAATATACAGCAAAAAGGGCTAAGATTATGCCTATTATTTCTAAGACACCTAACGCTTCTTTATAGAAGAAAACTCCGAAAAGCACAGGTATAGTGAGAGACATTTTGGTAGCTACCGATGCTACAGAAACTCCGAGCTTTTGAGAGGTAGCTGCCATTAAATTAAAAATCGCGATAAACAATAAGCCTAGGGCCATACCACCCCAAAACCAACTTTTCTGAGGTATTGCTGTAATATCAAATGGTTGTTTGTTATAAAAAAGCCCAACTGAAGATGCAATAAAGTAATTTAGAATTATTGCATAGATTGTTTGAACCTGATATTTAGCGAACAGTTTAAAAATCACAAAGATTAGGCTTGAAAATAGTATACTTAGAACTAAATACATCATTTATAGATGGTTTAGAGTTTCAAGCACATCTTCTTTACCTACTTGTAAATTCCAACATTGAACACCTAATTCAGAAGCACTAAGGGTGTTCTCTTTAGTATCATCAATGAATAGCGTTTCATTTGAAACTAAGCCATTTTCCTGAAGCACAAACTCATAAATATTTGAATTTGGTTTACGCATCTTCATTTCGTGAGATAAATAAAATTGTTCAAAACAGTTTTGAAATCTTTTAAAACGTTCTAAGCCCATCGACATCTTAACTTGTTCTATATGAAGGTCGTTGGTATTGCTTAGTAAAAACAAGCGATACTTATTTTCCTCTTTAAGTTGTTCGATAAAGGTTAGTCGCTCTTCTGGAAAATCTAAAATAATGGAATTCCAAGCAGATACAATCTGCGCTCTACTTGCGTCATTAAATATAGACTGCAAAGTATTTATAAAAGCATCAGACTCCATCAATCCCATCTCATAATTTTTAAAGATGTTGTCAAGCTCAGGTGTCATTTGGGTAGGTCCAAATTTTGACATTTCAATTAAGGGAGCTTGCTTGTTTAGGTTGATGAAAATATCACCAAAATCAAATATGATATTTTTAATCATGGTTTTAATATGGTTAATTGGTCAGTAGAAATTTGTATCTGTTCTTTGATTGTGCCATTAATTTTAGGTGCTTTTATACCTTTTTTAAATGTCGTTGTTCCTTTAAATATTCGAGCTTCATCCCATAAATTACTTTTTATAAAACTTTCTATGGTGTTACACCCTCCTTCGATTATAACACTTTGTATTTGTTCTTCGTATAGCAATGAACATATTTGTTGGGGTATTGAAGTTTCAAAGTTTAGAACTTTGTAGGTAATTTTATCTACATATTGGCTAACATCTTCAACTTCGGTACATATAATTGTTCTTTGTGTTCCATCAAAAACATGAAAATTCGTTGGTATCTTCAGCGTTCTATTTATAATAATCCGAGTTGGCGCCTTTCCAGTCCAATCTCTTATGTTTAATTGAGGGTTGTCGGCCAATACAGTGTTTGTGCCTACTAAAATACCAGGCTCTTCGCTACGCCATTTATGAACTAATTGTCTGGACCTTGTATTGGTAATCCAATAAGGTTTTTTCTTTTCATCTCTAAAAGTGGGTTCGGGTGCTATAAATCCATCGGCGGTCTCTGCCCATTTTAAGATAATGAAGGGGCGCTTTTTAGTGTAATAGGTAAGAAATCTTCTGTGATGTTCTTCACATTCTTTTTTAAGAATACCTATTTGAACTTTACAACCAGCTTGTTCAAGTTTCTTTAAACCGTTACCAGCTACTTTTTCATGTGGGTCTTTTAATCCTATAACTACTTTTGGTATGCCCATCTTAACTATTAAATCGGCACAAGGTGGTGTTTTGCCAAAATGGGAGCATGGCTCTAACGTAACATATAAGGTTGCTGATTTTAATAATGAAATGTCCTTCACCGAATTAATGGCATTTACCTCAGCATGGGCACCACCATAAGCACTGGTATATCCTTCTCCGATTATTTGGTCTTTATAAACAATAACTGCACCCACCATCGGATTAGGAGCTGTAGACCCTAGTCCGTTTTTTGCAATTTGAATGCAACGCAGCATAAACTTCTCATCCGTAGAAAAAGAATTTAATTTTGCAAGTTCGGTATTATAGTAATCGAGATTATTATTGGACATCAAACTTTACCTTTATACGCATATCACGTATCTTCACACCTCAAAAATAGTACTTTAAAACCTATTGCATTATTGATATGGAAAATGTAGTAATTCGTGAAATTAGAAAGGAAGATAATCCTCAAGTGGCATCAGTCATAAGAAAGGTATTGGAGGATTTAGGAGTGCCGAAAGTGGGTACTGCCTATGCCGATACCGCTTTAGACCATATGTTTGAACACTATGATAAACCAAATGCTACGTACTTTGTTGTTGAAGAAGATGGCCGTATTTTAGGATGTGCAGGGGTAGCCCAATTAGATAACTATGAAGGTAATATTTGTGAACTTCAGAAAATGTATTTTCTTGAAGCAGCCAGAGGTAAAGGAATCGGGAGCAAAATGATAAACACCTGTTTAGAACGTGCCAAAGAATATGGCTTTGAAGGATGTTATTTAGAAACGATGCCATATATGGAAGCTGCACAAAAATTGTATAAGAGAATGGGTTTCGAATATATAGATGCACCAATGGGTGATACAGGTCATTATTCTTGTCCGGTTTGGATGCTTAAAACATTATAACTGTGCTTTTAAGGGAAATTAAAAATATATTTCATTCAGAATTAGATGTGCTTTATGGGAAGGATGAAGTCGCTAGTTTTTTCTACCTATTAATTGAGCACTATTTTGATTTAGAGCGCTTCGTATTAGCAATTCAGCCAGAACTTGTTATAG
>CAXBIJ010000341.1:0-3830 GCA_963975675.1 uncultured Maribacter sp.
CAGTGGCAGAAGCTAAAGCATTTTTTAACATAAAAATCTTGTACCTTTCTTAGCTCGTGTAAATCCCATCCGCCTGTTACTTTCCCGTTTTCATCTCTTCCTTCAATTGTATACCAAAAAAGTTGGCCAAGAGCAGTTGCATCGGGCCCTAATTTAGGCTTAACATTTTCTGGAAGTAAATCGTCGGGCAAACTACTTAACTTTTCTAAAATTCGACTTCGACCCCAATAAAATTCTATATCGTCTTCAAATATGAGATATATAGTAGAAAAACCAAACATTGATGAACTTCGTACAGATTTGACACCTGGGAGACCTAATAAATTAGAAGAAAGAGGATAGGTTATCTGATCCTCAATATCTTGTGGTGATTGTCCTTGCCATTCCGTATAAACAATTTGCTGATTGTCCCCTAGATTAGGAATAGCATCAACAGCAACAGGATTTGAGCCTAATATAATATTATCAAACTCAAAAGGTGTACTAATTAAACCCCATACCAAAAACACCAATAACAATACAAATGCTATTAGTTTATTTTGAACTAGATTTTTAATTATCTTGTTTAGCATAATCTCGCAATCTCACCTATTAATTTAATATCATAAGTCTCTGATATGAAACGTTTGAAACAAGTATAGATTGTAGAATGAAGGTAACTAATTATTATAAAAAAAACTTGTAGATTTAATTTTCCAGAATCTAAATATATTGATATGAAATATTGTGGGATATACTGGATTCGAACCGGTGACCTCTGCCCTGTCAAGGCAGCGCTCTAAACCAACTGAGCTAATATCCCATTAAAACTAAGATAAGATAAAGACCCAAGATATCTATAACCAAAACATCTTAAAATTAAAAAAGGCTCCCATTTTCATGGAAGCCTTTTAACCTGTGGGCCCTACTGGATTCGAACCAGTGACCCCCTGCTTGTAAGGCAGGTGCTCTGAACCAACTGAGCTAAGAGCCCCAAAAGGAGTGCAAATATATAATAGTTTTACAATCTGCAAAAGAAAAATCAATAAAAAATTAAAGAACTTCTGCCACCACAAAATTGCTACCACCAACATAAATGAAATCGTTTTTAGAAGCTTGTTTTTTCGCCGCTTTAAAAGCCTTATTAACAGACTTATAAGTTTTTCCAATCAAGTTAAACATAACACCACGGTCTAATAATATTTTTTCATCAAGACCTCTATAAATTTTGGGTTTGCAAAAATAATAAGTAGCATTTGATGGAAATAACGGCAAAATTGCATCAATATCTTTATCCTTTACAAAACCTACTACAACATGAAGTTTTTCATATTCTTGCTCTTGTATTTGATTTAATACAAGTGCCAAGCCTTCTTTATTATGTGCTGTATCACAAATTATTGTTGGTTTAGTTCCAATTTGCTGCCAACGCCCCATTAAATGCGTGTTTTCAACTACTTTTTCTAATCCTTTAACAATATGTTCCTCATCAATTTTAAAACTTTCTAGCTCACTTAAGGCGGCTAAAACCCCTTTAATATTTTTTTGCTGATACGACCCAAGCAATCCTATTTTATAGGTAGAAAATATTTTCTCTTGAGCAAAAACGATTTTTGCATTCAACCTGTTAGCGGTCTCCTTAAAAACAGGAGCTGTCTCCTCATTAAATTCACTAATTACTACTGGTATATTTCTTTTAATTATACCTGCTTTTTCATAGGCTATTTTCGCAAGGGTATCCCCTAACATATCGGTATGATCAAACCCTATATTCGTAATTAAGCTTACTTCTGGTGTAATTATATTAGTAGAATCTAATCTACCACCTAAGCCTACCTCAATAACCGCTACATCGACATTTTCATTTGCAAAATATGAAAAAGCCATACCTACGGTCATTTCAAAAAAGGATAATTTATTTGTTTCGAAGAACGATTGATTTTCATCAATAAAATCTACCACCCACTTTTTACCAACTTTTTTCCCATTGACTCGAATGCGTTCTCTGAAATCCTTTAAATGCGGCGAAGTATATAGACCGACCTTATAACCAGCCTCTTGCAATACCGATGCTAACATATGGCTACTAGAACCTTTTCCATTGGTTCCTGCTACATGAATAGTCTTAATTTTTTTGTGTGGATTATTTAAATGGCTGGCTAACGAATTGATGCCGTCCATCTTTGAATTAAAAGCGACTTTTCCTTTATTTTGATACATTGGAAGTTGCAAAAACATCCAATCTAGGGTTTGTTTATAGGTCACTCTCCCAGTTTGAAGTTTACAACAACAAATCCAACTTGTTGACTTGGTGCATTGCTATCTAAATTCCATTTATGCATAAAGGCAGTTTTTCTTGCTGGCTCTAATAAACATGGATTATTATTAGTAGTACCTCTCACTCCAGGAGTTGCGCTGATTACTTTCCCATTTCTATCAACCACAATTTTAACCACTACAATACCAGATTCATTACATTCTTGCTGTACCTTTCCTTTATTGACCAAAGACCTACCATTTAGACCGTAGCCTCCTGTACCACTTCCTGTTCCTGGGCTACCATAATAGCTTGTTGCATATGGATCTCCATCAGGCTGACCCTTATCGCCCGCTTTATTATCATCGCCTTCACTGCCTGTAGCTGTTCCGTCAGATTTATTAAGACCCCCCATCATTTCATCTAAGCGCTTCTTTTTTGCCTCTTGTTCTTGTCTAGCTTTATCTTCCGCATCCTTTTTTTGCTGAGCAACTCTAGCCGCTTCTACCTTCTTTTTATTTTCGGCTTCTTCAGCTTTTCTTTTAGCATCAGCTGCAGCTTCATCTGCTTTTCTCTTAACCTCTTTAGCTTGTTTAATCTTTATAGATTCTTCGCTCTCATTAGTCAATAGTTTTTCAGCAGGTGCTTCTTTTTCAACAGCAGCCTCTTCAACCTCTTCTGGCTCTTCTATTGCTTCAGCAACTTCTTGCTTTGTTGGTTCTACTGGTGGAATATCTAATGGTTCTGATTGAATTTTTTCCTTTGGTTGGACTTGTCCGCTACCAAAATCCATAGTTCCGAAATTTACAGAAATACCATTTTCTTCAGGAGGGTCCATGTAAGTAAGACCAATATAAAATAAGACCAACAAAAGAGCACTTAGCAACAGTGTTGTAAGTGTCAATGAATTTTTCTTATGTTTTGTGTCTAAAAACGCCATTTAATTAGGCCTTACTGCCAAAATAACTTTATAATTATTTTTATTAGCGATATTCATCACATTAACCGCCTCTTTTATCGCTACACTTTCCTCTGCTCTTAAAATAATGGTTGGATTATCTTGACCTACTAAAGCTTTCTTTAGTTCAATTTCAATATACTCTCCATTTATTCTTTGATCATTAACAAAGTATTGAAGATTCTTATCAATACTTACCGATACATTTTGAGTATTGGTAGACTTACCCTTTGCTTTTGGCAGCAATAAGTCTAAAGCGTTTGGTGAGTTGGCCGTTAGCATGAAAAATACCAATAACAAGAATACAATATCTGTCATTGAAGACATGCTAAAGTCGGGACTGACTTTATTTCTTCCTTTTAATTTCATAGTATAAAATTAAAGAGGTTCGTTTAATAAATCTAAAAAGTCAACAGCATTAGCTTCCATCTTATGAATAACCTTATCAGTACGGTTCACTAAATGGTTATAACCAACGTAAGCAATAATACCTACAATAAGTCCGGCTACTGTTGTTGTCATTGCAGTATAAATACCTGATGCCAATGACCCCATTTCTGCCTGGCCACCACTACTTGCCATTTCATGAAATGCAAGAATCATACCTATTACCGTTCCTAAGAACCCAATCATAGG
>CAXBIJ010000342.1:0-3819 GCA_963975675.1 uncultured Maribacter sp.
GCTGTATCCATTCCAATCTTCTTGAATTCTTCAATAATCCAAGCATCGATTTCATCAGAGAACTCTGTTAACTCAACATCTTCCTCCACCCCTTCACGGAACACATCTATCTCATAACCAGTCAACTGACCTGCCAATCTAATATTGTGACCTCCTCTACCTATAGCCTTGGAAACCTCCTCTGGCTTCAGGTAAACTTGAGCAGTCTTCTTCTCTTCATTCAATTTCACAGATGAAACTCTCGCAGGACTCAAAGCTCTAGTAACAAATAATTGTGGGTTAGCCGTCCAGTTAATAACATCTATATTCTCATTACCCAATTCACGAACAATACCGTGAATTCTAGAGCCTTTCATACCAACACAGGCACCTACGGGATCAATACGGTCATCATATGAATCCACAGCAACTTTTGCTTTCTCACCAGGAATTCTAACCGCCTTTTTCACCGTTATTAAACCATCGAAAACTTCAGGAATTTCTTGGAAGAATAATTGCTCCAAAAATTTAGGTGAACTTCTTGACATTATTATGGTAGGCTTAGCACCTTTCAATTCTACACTTTCAATAACACCTCTAACATTATCTCCTTTACGGAAAAAGTCAGATGGTATTTGTCTGTCTTTAGGCAGAATTATTTCATTTCCTTCATCATCTAACAAAATTATAGCCTTATGACGAATATGGTGCACTTCTGCAGTATAAATCTCACCTTCTAAATCCTTAAAGTGCTTATAAATAGTTGTATTATCATGCTCATGGATTTTTGAAATAAGGTTTTGACGTAGTGCCAAAATAGCCCTTCTTCCTAAATCGATTAATTTAACTTCTTCAGATACATCTTCACCAACTTCAAAATCTGGCTCAATTTTACGTGCTGCAGATAATGAAATTTCCTCATTTGGCTCTTCAACCTCACCATCATTAACAACAATACGGTTACGCCAAATTTCTAAATCCCCTTTATCGGGGTTAATAATGATATCAAAGTTATCATCTGAACCAAACTTCTTCTTAAGCGCATTTCTGAAAACATCTTCCAAAATGGCCATCAATGTTACCCTGTCTATGAACTTATCGTCCTTAAACTCTGAGAATGATTCAATTAACGCAATATTTTCCATTAGTAATTACAATTAAAATTTTAATACAACTTTTGCTTTAATAATATCTGAAAAATTTACTTCTTCTTTTTTCTGAACAGTCACCTTTCCTTTTCCAATAGGCTTAGGTTCTCTTGCTTTCCACTCCAAAACAATAGATTCATCATTAACAGAGGTTAAATTACCTTCAATTTTTTGATCTTTTGTTTGAACCTCAAGCTTTCTGCCAACATTTTTTAAATATTGACGCGGCATTACTAATGGAGCCGAAGCACCTGCCGAAGCAACTTCTAGAGAAAAATCATGCTCGTCTCGATCTAGATTATGCTCGATAGCCCTACTAATTTTCATACAGTCACTAACTGTAACGCCATGATCACCGTCTATTACCACGTGAATACCATTATCAGCACCCATGGTGAAATCAATCAAAAACAGTGATGGATCTTCTTCAAGACCTTGCTCCAATAACTCTTTTACTTTTTCCTTTAGCATAAATAATAAGTAATAAAAGAGGGGACTAATTGTCCCCTCATGAATACTTTTATATCCTTTCAGCACTGCAAATATACAATAAATTTAATTTCCTACAATACCGTTTCACTTCCTAATTTAATCAACACTAAAACAATCAAATAAAATTTACTGTTTTAAAAAGAAGCAAGCCTAGAATTTATATTAATTTTAGCTCTAAGTCAACCAAAAAACAACCTAATGGAAATATTATCCTCATACAATCTAATCATTGGTGCATCGCTAATTGTTGTATTGTCTTTCTTATTTAATGGTATTTCAAAAAAAACAAATATACCTGCAGTCTTAATGTTAATTGTATTAGGCATACTTATAAAAATAGGGCTAGGTTTTTTTATTCCTGAAATTCCAGATTTCAAAGGTTCTTTAGAAAGCCTAGGAACCGTAGGTTTAATTATGATTGTGCTTGAGGCGGCCTTAGAGCTCGAATTAAAGAAAGAGAAATTATGGCCTATTCTAAAATCTATGGCGATTGCTTTAATTGGATTAATTGGTTCAGCATACATTGCTGCTATAATTTTATATCAATTCATACCAAACATGACCATGCAATCTGCTTGGCTATACGCAACACCATTATCTATTCTATCAAGTGCCATAATAATACCTAGTGTTGGCGGACTTACAGAGGCCAAAAAAGAATTCCATATTTACGAAAGTACTTTTTCAGATATTATGGGCATCATGATGTTCTATTTCTTAACAGGCAAACTAAATCCAACAGAAGATTCCGGCGTTACTGGTTTTGCTGGGAATTTAGTTTTAACAATTGTAATTGCCATTGTTGCCAGCTATGCCATCATTTTAATCTTTCAACGCATTAAAAGTCAAGCAAAACAGTTTTTGCTCATATCAGTGCTACTATTACTTTATGCAATTGGTAAAAAAATGCACTTATCCTCTTTGATTATTATTCTCGTATTTGGTTTAATAGTTAAGAATGTGAATTTATTTTTTCCAGGGAAGACAAAAATTTTCTTGGAATCTGAACGGATGCAACAAATATATCATGAACTACATATAATAACTTTAGAAACCGCCTTTGTTGTTCGCACCTTCTTTTTTGTAATATTCGGAATCACCATTGTACTCGCAACCCTATTAAGCGTTAATGTAGCAATTGTAAGCTTACTCATTATAGCCTCTATATATGCCATACGATTTATTGTTCTTATAATCTTCGTTGGAAAAGACATATTACCCCAACTATTTATTGCCCCAAGAGGATTAATAACCGTATTACTTTTTTACGCCATACCCATGGAAGCACAAGTAGAAGGGTTTGAATCAGGAATATTATTATTTGTAATTATAGCAACTAGCCTAGTTATGACATGGGCTATGATTCGTGACAAGCGTAAAATAGGAACAATGCTTGATGAAATTGACGAAGAAATATTAGAACGTAATTTAGCTGAAGATGCGTTACGTGATTCTGAAAGGGAATTATCTAACGACCATAACATTATTGAAAAAATAGAGGAAAATTCAACCGAAGACCCTATTTAATAGAAAAATAAAATATGAAATTATTTAAAAGGGCACCTTTTTTAAGCTAGTAATTTTTATTAACTACTGAGGACCAAACGAAGCATGCACCTCTACCTGACTACTATGAGCCTCAAACTGGTCCTTGTTCATACTATCTACTTCTTTTCTAAAACGAAGAATCATTAGTGTATCTAACTGTTGATCTATACTATCTCTCAACACCCTCCAGTTGGTGGAATTCATTTTTTTATTGTACTCCATTATTTTATTGAACCTATCTAAATTATAACGGTTCGCTTTCCATGCATGCGTAGTACTTTCTTCATGCTTTAAATCTTGCATATAGAATCCAATGCCAAATCCAAGCAACACAATAATTAGTAAAATTTTTAAATTTTTTGGAGAAAGATTCATAGGTCAAGTTCTTAAGGGCACTAAATTATAACATTACGACATCGAAAAGGGATTTTTTTCGATGAATTATTGACGTTATTAGATTAAATATACAAAATTACTAACAAAAGGTAAGCCATTTCTTAAAATTAACAACGATAACAATACTCAAGAAACCTATGTTTTACTGACTATCTAAGTGGATAAAAACAAAAATCCCGATATCATATGATATCGGGATTTTCTATGTTCTCATTAGTTGGCCCACAAGGACTCGAACCTTGAATGACGGTACCAA
>CAXBIJ010000343.1:0-3791 GCA_963975675.1 uncultured Maribacter sp.
AGAAGTTTGTTCACCATCCCGAAGGGTGGTATCCATAATTTCCAATTTTCTTTTCATTAGTGTTCTTCCGTTATATGAAAATTGGATTATAGTGGCGTATTTTCAGCGAAGGTCTCAATATCTTTTTTAATATTCAACAAGTAATCGATATCATCAAAACCATTTAACATGTTGTTTTTCTTGTAATCATTGATATCAAAAGATTCGCTTTCTCCTGTTGACAATAGTGTAATTTTTTGTTCAGGAAGATTTATTTCCAACTTCGTAGTAGGATCAGCTTCTGTCGCGTCAAATATTTTCTGTAAAAATTCTGCGCTTACTTGTACTGGTAAAACTCCAATATTTAAACAGTTACCTCTAAAAATATCAGCAAAGAAACTAGATACTACACATCTAAAGCCGTAATCATAAACTGACCATGCAGCATGCTCACGAGATGATCCAGAACCAAAATTTTTCCCTCCTACTAATATTTTGCCGCTAAATCTATCTTGATTAAGCACAAAATCTTCTTTTAAGGTATTATCTTGATTATAGCGCCAATCTCTAAAAAGATTATCACCAAAGCCAACACGCTCAGTAGCTTTTAAAAATCGTGCTGGTATTATTTGATCAGTATCTACATTCTCTATTGGTAGAGGAACTGCTGTTGATATTAATAAATCGAATTTATCGTATGCCATTTTGTATAGCTTTTAGCTTTCGGCCCTTGGCCTTTAGCTTATTATTTAATGTTGATTTGTGCTATTGACTTACAGCCAATAGCTAAAGGAAAACTCATCTTAAACGAGTTCTACCATTAATTCTCTTGGGTCAGTAACTTTACCGGTTACAGCGGCTGCAGCAGCAACTAACGGACTAGCTAACAATGTTCTTGAACCAGGACCTTGTCTTCCTTCAAAGTTTCTATTTGAAGTGCTTACTGCCAGTTTACCAGCAGGAACTTTATCATCGTTCATCGCCAAACATGCAGAACAACCAGGTTCCCGTAATTCAAAACCAGCTTCGATTAAAATGTCAAGTATACCTTCTTCTTTTATTGCAGTTTCTACTTTGTGCGAGCCTGGTACTAACCAGGCAGTTACATTAGCAGCTTTTTTTCTTCCTTTTACTATAGAAGCGAAAGCTCTAAAATCTTCAATTCGTCCGTTTGTACAACTTCCTAAGAAAACAAAATCAATTGATTTCCCCATCATACTATCACCTTCATTGAAATTCATATACTTCAATGATTTCTGATAGGTTGTAGCTCCACCTTGTACCGAACTTGCCATAGGAATATCATTTGAAATTCCCATACCCATACCTGGGTTTGTACCGTAAGTAATCATTGGTTCTATTAACGAACCGTCAAAAGTTAATTCTTTATCAAATATGGCATCTTCATCTGTATATAAAGTTTCCCAATATGCCATTGCCTTATCCCAATCGGCACCTTTTGGAGTAAACTCGCGACCTTTTACATATTCAAATGTTTTCTCGTCAGGAGCAATCATACCTCCACGGGCACCCATTTCGATACTTAAATTACAAACGGTCATACGACCCTCCATACTCATGTCTCTAAAAATCTCACCCGCATATTCTACAAAGTATCCTGTAGCTCCAGAAGTAGTCAATTGCGAAATAATAAATAAGGCGACATCTTTTGGCGTAACTCCCTTACTCATTTTTCCGTTGATATTGATACGCATTCTTTTTGGCTTAGGCTGCATAATACATTGTGTAGCCAATACCATTTCAACTTCAGATGTACCAATACCAAAAGCAATAGCTCCAAAAGCACCGTGCGTAGAAGTATGTGAATCACCACAAACTATTGTAGCACCTGGCTGTGTGATTCCGTATTCAGGACCTACAACGTGTACAATTCCGTTTTTTGCATGTCCTAATCCCCAATACGAAATACCATATTCATTTGCATTCTCTTCAAGCATTCTTAATTGGTTTGCTGAAAGAGGATCTGCTACTGGTAAATGTTGATTTATAGTCGGAGTATTATGATCAGCCGTTGCAAATGTTTTCTCAGGATGCATAACAGGTATGTTTCTGTTTTTTAATCCTAAAAAAGCAACCGGACTAGTTACTTCGTGAACCATGTGTCTGTCAATAAACAGAACATCTGGACCATCTTGAATTTTATGTACTACGTGGGAATCCCACACTTTATCAAATAATGTTTTTGTTGCGCTCATATTCTTTCTAATCTAAGTTCACAAATCTATTAAAAACAAGGGTTTCTTGGAAATTAACACCCCTCTAAATTACGATGTTCAACGATAAATGTGTTAAAAATAAAACTAGCTAATGTATGTCCAGATATTTTTATGCTTTACCAACTGGGCATACATGTGTCTAATTATTAAATTCTCTGGCCTGCTTAATGAAGGGTCCTCTTTTAGTAATTGAAGAGCATAATATCTTGCCGTTTTAAGTATGTCATTATCCTTTACGATATCGGCTATTTTTAAATTTAGCAACCCACTTTGCTGTGTGCCCATTAAATCACCAGGTCCACGAAGTTTTAGATCAACTTCAGCAATTTCGAATCCATCGTTGGTAGCCACCATAGTTTCTAAACGAGTTTTTGCTTCGGAAGATAATTTATGACTAGTCATTAGAATACAAAAACTTTGGTCTGCCCCACGGCCTACACGACCACGTAATTGATGTAATTGTGATAAGCCGAAACGTTCGGCACTTTCAATAATCATAACAGAAGCATTGGATACATTTACACCAACCTCAATTACGGTTGTGGCAACCATTATTTGTGTTTCGCCACGTACGAATCGGCTCATTTCAAACTCCTTATCGACAGGTTTCATTTGTCCGTGAACAATAGATATCTGATATTTTGGTTGAGGAAAATCACGAACTATACTTTCATAACCATCCATCAAATCTTTATAGTCCATGGCTTCAGATTCCTGAATTAAAGGATAAACAACATAAATCTGTCTGCCTTTTTCTATTTCATCGCGTATAAATCGAAACACTTTTAACCGATTGGAATCATATCGATGAACAGTCTTAATTGGCTTACGACCAGGTGGTAATTCATCTATTACCGAAATATCTAAATCTCCATATAAACTCATGGCCAATGTTCTTGGAATAGGTGTTGCTGTCATAACCAATATGTGTGGAGGAAATTCATTTTTATGCCAAAGTTTAGAGCGTTGCGCAACACCAAAACGATGTTGCTCATCTATAACCGCAATACCTAAATTTTGATACTTTACTTTATCCTCTAAAAGAGCATGCGTGCCAATTAGAATGTTTAATTCTCCACTTTCTAACTGTTCATGTATTGGTTTACGAGCCGATTTTTTGACAGAACCAGTTAACAAAGCACAAGTAATTTCTGTTCCTTCCAACAGTTCTGAAATACCTTGAAAATGCTGGTTTGCAAGAATTTCTGTGGGTGCCATTAGACACGCTTGAAATCCGTTATCGATAGCTAAAAGCATGGTCATTACTGCCACTATCGTTTTTCCAGAACCTACATCGCCCTGTAATAAACGGTTCATTTGAGCATTGCTACCAAGGTCTGCGCGTATTTAATAACTCTTTTTTGTGCTCCAGTAAGTTCAAAGGGTAACTTATTAGTGTAGAAATCGTTAAAATAGTCACCTACCTCCGTAAATGGAAAGCCTTTTATTTTCTTCTTCCGAGAAAGTTTTTTACCAATTAGTTGTAATTGAATATAGAAAAGCTCCTCAAATTTTAAACGAAATTGTGCCTTGGCTAATAATTCTTGATTCTTAGGAAAATGGATATTAAATAAG
>CAXBIJ010000344.1:0-3678 GCA_963975675.1 uncultured Maribacter sp.
TGTAAAGGAGTAAGACCAGCTTTATTTCTTGCAGCTGAATCTAATTTCGTGTCAAATATCGCCAATGCTTTCGCCTGATCCGTATCTGCGGCATAGTTTCCACTTTCCTTTGCAGTTGCCAATATTTTTAAAACATCATCATCTGTAGATTTACGAAGTACACTAAACCCACCCCAACTTGTTCTATCATCTGGAATTTCAGTAAACTTCATCCAGTTTCCATTTACGTAGTTATAGAAATCTGATTTAGGATTTTGTGTAGTATCCATATTAGCTAAAACGATACCTGGTATTTTCTCTACCTCGGCAGTAGTTTTAGTTTCTTCTTTACAAGAAACTAATGCTACCAAACCAGCAGCTAACAAATAAATTTTTTTCATAGTTGTGTTAATTTACGTATTGCTATAAGACGTTTAATTTAAGATTTGTTACAAAAATCATGAATTTAATATTCAATTAATACTTTACCATTATAAAATATGGAACTTTGATAGCCTAAAATTAATTAACCTACGGGCCGTTAAAAGCTAAACCTCGCATTAGTATTGTTTACTCATTGAAAGTGCCAATACCCTCATTACTTATTTTTAAAATGACCTTTTCATAATAGTTTAGTGGTAATAATAAAAACCACTACATTATGAAAAGCACATTAACAATTACCGTAAAAGAACCCTGCACCGAAAAATTCACTAATTTTAGTAAAACCGAAAAAGGAGGCTATTGCACCAACTGCGAAAAAGAAGTTATAGATTTTACAAAAGCTTCGAATGAAGAACTTATTCGTCATTTTAAAACGGGATCGAATAAAACCTGTGGGGTTTTTAAATCGTCGCAACTTACCTCTTATGAAATTAATTCTTTACCCATGACACATACTAATATACTTTCGAAAGGAATTGGAATGGTGACCTTATCGCTATTAGCACTTTGTACAACACAAATTAATGGTCAAGAAACAGCACGTATTGAAACAGGCATTGAGGTAGTTTCTACAGAAACACTAGGTGAAATTGCAATTATTAAAACCGAACAAGAAAAATTTTCAGTTAAGGGTACTGTGCTCGATGAAGCCAATGAACCGTTACCAGGAGTTAATGTTGTTTTGAAGGGAACTACTGTAGGTGTTCAAACAGATTTTGATGGAAAGTATGAATTTCCGCAACAACTAGAGGTTAATGATGTTTTGGTGTTTAGTTATATTGGTTATGAAACCAAAACATATAAAGTTACTGCCAGCAAATCTTCTACCATAGACGTTAATATTACCTTTAACACCTATGATGTTGAACTTATGGGTGATATTGTAATTGAAGGAACGTATAGCAGCAAAAGAAATGTATTTAAAAAGTTCATCTCCATCTTCAAATAATGAGAATCGCTTTTGTATTCTGGTTAGTATCATTTTATTTCACATTCGCTCAGCGTTCAGATTTTAATGACATCAATTTCAAAAAAGCTGATAGTGTTGCCGAAATTTATAAAGGAGAAAGTTTAAAGAATTTACCCGTACTTACTTTTAATTTAACAGCACCCTTAGATACCGATGTTGAGAAATTTAGGGCAATCTATACTTGGATAAGTTCAAATATTGAGAATGATTATTCTTCATATGTAAAAATTCGTAATAAAAGAAAAAGGCTTGCCAATAACAGGCAAGCCTTTTTAGATTGGAATAACATTATAACACCTAAAGTCTTCGACAAATTGCTTAATGAGCGAAAAACGGCTTGTACAGGATATGCATATTTGGTTAAAGAAATGGCCAATCTTGCTGGCTTCAATTGCGATATTATTGATGGTTATGGGCGCACCCCAACATTGCTGCTAAAAGAAGATAGCGCCCCAAATCATTCATGGAATAGAATTAAAATAAATAATACATGGTACATCTGTGATGCCACATGGTCTGCTGGTCAAACTATTCTCGAAGACGGAGGCCCGAGGTTTGAAGCTAAATATTTCGATGGATATTTTTTAGCAGAGCCAGAACTATTTGTAAAAAATCATTTTTCAATTAATAAAGAAGAAATACGGCCAAATGACTCTGAAAATTTTACCGAGTTTATAAAAGGTCCTGTAATTTACAAAGAAGCATTTTTAGGGCCAATTATTCCCATAAGCCCTAAGAACATGCAAGTCAATATTAAGAAGGGCGATGTAGTCACATTCAAATTAAATATGCCTGATCATTTTAAAGAGGAAAATTTTCAATTACAAATAAGTGCTGGAGGTCGACAAAAAACAATTCAGCCTAACATCTTACGAAACCAAAATGAAATAAGATTACTTCATCATTTTGAAAAAACCGGAGTACACGATGTGCATATTTTAGTAGATGACAACTTTGTTGCAACCTACGTTGTTAAAGTGAAAAATACCCGATAACCTGAGTGATTAAAGAAGCTTATTTTGGAGGATATTTACTAAATATCTTTGTCACTACAGCCTGAAGTCTTTCCTGTTTTACAATTGGTGTATCTCCTTCTCGAAAAGGACTCTCACTAATGGCTTGCCAAATTAACATGTCTTTATTCGAGTCGACAAAATCTATCTGTAATTCTCGGGTTAATTTTGGTCCACCTACGGGGATTCCAATAGAAACTCCTCCGCCTATGTTACCTCCGCCACCTCCAAGTCCAACACCTACATTGTTTCCTTGCTGAGACCTAAATACAGAACTCTTAATATTGATGAAAATATCGGGTTCTTCTGCAAACATGAATCCTTTTTCACCTAAAGTAGCATCTAAAGCATCCATTAATCTTTTCTCATCTAATTGACTTAGACCAGTTTCAATGTCAGAGAAATAATTATAGGTAGTATATGAAGTGAAATCGGTCTGATTATCATAGTCATAATTAACTCGAGCGACTCCGCAAGAAGTCAAAAGCAGTACTAGAACACTAAAAAAGAAGATTCTCATGATATTGTCTTTCTTTAAAATTAAAGAAAAATAAAGCTTAATTCGAGTTTTTAAGCAGGTATTCGATTAAGAGTTAAGCATTGCCCAAAGCTTATCCTTTAATTCAACAATACCCATTTGCGCAACCGATGATATAAACATAAACGGAGTACCGTTTAAATCTTTGTTTAATTCCTCTCTCATTTCATCCATGAGTTCGTCGTCTAGCATATCACTTTTAGAAATACATATTAAACGGTCTTTATCAAGCAATTCGGGATTGTAACGTCTTAATTCATCTAACAAAATCTCATATTCCTTACTTATATCTTTACTATCTGCAGGAATTAAAAAAAGTAAGTTAGAATTGCGCTCAATATGTCTTAAAAAATAATGACCTAAGCCTTTACCTTCTGCTGCTCCCTCAATTATACCGGGAATATCGGCCATTACGAAACTCTTAAAATCGCGATATTCCACAATTCCTAAGTTCGGTTTTAAGGTAGTAAACTCATAGTCGGCAATTTTTGGTTTCGCTGAAGTTATTACCGATAATAAGGTTGATTTACCAGCATTAGGAAAACCTACCAAACCAACATCGGCCAATACTTTTAATTCTAGTAAAAACTCACCTTCTAAACCATCTACACCTGGTTGTGCATATCTAGGTGTTTGATTGGTAGAGGTTCTAAAATGCCAGTTACCGCGACCACCCATTCCACCTTGCAACAGAATTTTCTCCTCACCATGTTCTGTGATTTCAAAAAGCACAT
>CAXBIJ010000345.1:0-3670 GCA_963975675.1 uncultured Maribacter sp.
TTGGTAGTCAGTATATAGGCTTTAAAGAGGCATTGGCCTTTAAAGAGTCTCAAGGCAATTATTTTGCCACAAATAGTTATGGATATTTAGGAAAATATCAATTTGGACTAGGTACTTTAGAATTAGTTGGTGTTTACGACGGAAATCATTTTTTGAATGATCCAATACTTCAAGAGAAAGTTTTTAATATAAATATCTCTAGAAACAAATGGATTTTAAGAAAGGATATTAAACGATATGTTGGGGTTTATATGCGTGGAATAGAAATTACCGAATCAGGTATATTAGCGGCAGCACATCTTGCTGGCCCAGGTAATGTTAAAATATATTTGCGCTCTCAGGGTCGTAGGGAAGTTATGGATGGGTATGGTACTAGTATTTCCCATTATATGAAAAAGTTTTCGGGATATGATATTTCTATGATTTTACCGAAACGCAATCCAAGAATTTAAAAGTTCTAGGAATTATGAAAATGAGAAACCTTGACAATATATTGTCAAGGTTTTTTTATGCATGAATAATAAAGATTGCCGGTCTTTTGTGAAGGTCTACATTTTCATTTTTCCAATTGATTGCAGTTTTGGTTTTAATGTATTCTGTTGGTAACGTAATGTCTGCTGCAACGCAAATTCGTGTGCTCGGGGCTAAAGTTTTTATAAGCTCTTCAAGCATTTTATTATTTCGGTAGGGGGTTTCAATAAAAATTTGTGACTGGTTATCTTCTTTTGATTTTCGCTCTAAATTTTTGATATATTTTTTACGAGCAGTACTATCAATAGGGAGGTAACCGTTAAAAGCAAAATTTTGACCGTTCATTCCACTAGCCATTAACGCTAATAAAATAGAGGAGGGGCCAACCAAAGGTATTACTTGAATATTCTTCTCATGAGCTATTTTAACAACGGCAGCTCCAGGGTCAGCAATACCAGGACAACCAGCTTCCGAAAGTATACCAACATCAAAACCATCTAAGCACGGATTAAGAAAAGATGGAATTTCTTGTGTCTCGGTAAACTTATTTAATACAAAAAGTTTTAGGGAGGGTTGAGATTTCCTTGGACTTATCTTTTTTATAAAATGACGAGCAGTCTTTTCATTTTCAACTATATAATGATCTAATCGCTCAATAGTTTGCTTAATTGAAATGGGTAATACCTCAAATGGAGCCATATCACCTAATGTAGAAGGTATTAAATATACATTTCCTGTTTTCCCGTTTAGTGTGCTCATTTATTTATTTTCTAATCTAGCTGCTATAACCGTGCAAGCTTTGTCAATCATTATATAAACCTTTTTAAAACCATCATGAGTATCATGATAAGGATCGGGGACCTCCTCGTTTTTTAAATTAATTTCACTTAAAAGTAGTTTAACCTTTTCTACGTCCGATTTATTTCTAGCTAAACGTATTATGTCGCTGAAGTTACTTTTATCCATGACATAAATCACATCAAAAAAATCAAAATCAGAAATGGTGAACTTTCTACAGCTTTGTTGACTTATATCGATGCCATAATCTTGAGCTACCTTTACTGATCTAGAATCAGGAGGATTACCAACATGATACCCGGCCGTACCTGCTGAGTCTACAAATGTATGTGCTGAATCTACTTTTGACTTTAAAATACCTTCTGCTAATGGAGACCTACAGATATTACCTAGGCAAACCATCAACACATTCATGGGGTAGGGGTGTTAAGAGAATTTCTTTGTTAGGTCATCAATATACTTGCGAAACTGCTTATCGGTTTCTGCTAAGTTATCTACAGTCTTACACGCATGTAAAACAGTTGCATGATCTCTTTTTCCTATTTGAGAGCCTATACTTGCTAAAGAAGCTTTTGTGAATTTCTTTGCAAAGAACATGGCTAATTGTCTTGCTTGTACAATATGTCTCTTTCTTGTTTTAGACTGCAAAGTTGCTACATCCATTTCAAAGTAATCAGAAACTACCTTTTGTATGTAGTCGATAGATACTTCTCTTTTCGTATTCTTGACGAATTTCTCTACTACTTGTTGAGCAAGTTCTATGGTAACTTCTCTTTTGTTCAATGTAGATTGAGCAATTAAAGAAATTATAGCTCCTTCAAGTTCTCTAATATTTGTTTTTATATGTTTTGCAACATATTCTATGATATCTTCAGGAATTTCAACACCATCTCGATATAACTTATTCTTTAATATTGATATTCTTGTTTCGTAATCTGGACTTTGTAATTCTGCGGATAGTCCCCATTTAAAACGAGATAAAAGACGCTGTTCAATATCCTGCATGTCTACAGGAGCCTTATCTGAAGTAAGTATTACTTGCTTTCCATTTTGATGTAAATGGTTAAAAATATGGAAGAACACATCTTGAGTACCAGATTTTCCTGATAAAAACTGCACATCATCAATGATAAGTACATCTATTAATTGATAGAAATGAATGAAATCATTTCTAGTGTTCTTCTTTACAGATTCAATATACTGTTGTGTGAATTTCTCAGCAGATATATAAAGTACGGTTCGCTCAGGATATTTATCCTTTATTTCAACACCAATGGCATGCGCTAAATGTGTTTTTCCTAAACCTACACCACCAAAAACCAATAAAGGATTAAAAGAAGTTCCTCCTGGTTTGTTCGCAACAGCCATACCTGCAGAACGTGCCAAACGGTTTGAATCTCCTTCTAAGAAGTTATCAAAATTATAATTGGGATTTAGCTGTGATTCTATTTTTATATTTCTAATTCCTGGTATAACAAAAGGGTTTCTTAATTCAGGATTTTTAGATTTGATGGGAACATCCATTTCTTGAGCCGCCATAGCACCTCTATTAGAACTAGGGATTTTTTCTGTAAAAGGCTCTTTATTTCCGTAGGTATTTTCCATACGAATGATATAGACCAGTTTTGCAGTTTCTCCTAATTCCTTCGTTAATGCAACCTTTAAAAGTTTTACATAGTGCTCTTCTAGCCATTCGTAGAAAAACTTACTTGGCACTTGTATACTTAAAGCGTTTTCAGATAATTTTACTGGCTTAATTGGTTCAAACCAGGTTTTGAATGCCTGCGGTTGGATATTATCCTTAATAAACACCAAACAGTTTTTCCAGACGGAAGTTGCAGTAACACTCATAATTAATTCTAAACTTTTAATGGTTAGCGTTTAGCTAAATCTAATTAAATAAACTTCAATTAGGTCTCTTATTCAACTTGGACAAATATGTGAACAAATTATTTAAAAAAAAAATCGATTTGTATTGAATTTAACCTTTTTTTTCCTCATGTTCGCTTGCCAATAGGTGAGCTTTTAAATATATACTTTTTACTTTGAATAAATGCGAACAAACGAAATTTCTTTTCGAATAAGGTATAGTGAAACAGACCAGATGGGGGTTGTTTATCATGGTAATTATGCCCAATATTTAGAATTAGCAAGAGTTGAATGGTTAAGGTCGTTAGGTATTTCTTACAAAATTATGGAGGAAGGTGGAATAATGCTTCCTGTAATTAGTTTATCAATCAATTATTTAAAGCCTGCTTTATATGACGATTTAATAACTGTTAAAGTAATATTGAATAAAAAACCTACAGTTAGAATAGAATTTGATTATGAAATTATTAATGAAGCTGGAGAATTATTGGCTACTGCAAATACAGTTTTGGTGTTTATGGATATGAAAAGG
>CAXBIJ010000346.1:0-3664 GCA_963975675.1 uncultured Maribacter sp.
AATCGTTAACAATCTATTGATAAGGTAAGAAGTAATTCAACTATTTGGAATTTAAGGTCCAATCGTAAGGGTAATAACCCAATTGAACGGCCTCTGGTAGTTTTGAAGTTTTAAATTTATTGATGAATACAACTATACCCCCTGCCCTTTCGAAATCCTCTTTATACCATTCAAAGATTTGCGAAACCCTTACATTATTACCTTCTACCCGAATAAAATTTGGGTCGTTCAACGCCTTTGTAGTCTGTCGTTGCAATTGTGCATCTAACTTTTTTGGAGTATAGGCCTCATTTATTATGGGTGGACAACCTAAGCCTGCACAAACTAATACGAAATGAAATCGCGGTTCATTTGGAAATTTCGCCCGTAACAATTCGTTTTCAATGCCATTTAATGTAATCATTTTACCACCAACACTATGCTTGACTTTATCAAAAAACCCATCAACATCTAATGGTGATTTTAATGGATAGTTCTTTACAATACCATCTATCACTATAAGATTATAAGCATTCACCCAAAAGGCTTGGTAGTTCAACGCATCTGACTCTGAAACTGAGATATCTTTTGCTGAATTTAAAACCGCTTTCAAAACTTCTGGGTTTTCTTTAATAGCATTATACTTAACCAGACCGGTCACAACATTAGCCTTTAAAAAACTATCGGCTTCATTAAAGAATTTATTCAATTCTTGCGCTGATGAGACCGTAACTATTAATAAAAAAAATAGCGTTTGTATGATATGTCGTTTCATGAAACTTTAAATATTGTATTGTTATCGAGTTGCTTTAAGTCGTGCTTTTTATCACAACCATACAATTATGATATTATCATTTTTCTTTATTTCAATAAATTTCAATTAAACAAAGCACTGAATTTGTGATTAATAAAAGATTGTTTTAAGCTGATTATAACTCAAAATAAGCTAAAAAGTATAACAGATACATCACGAGTTTATAATCTTTCTAAATAAAAATATAGCTGTTAAGTTATTACCTTTAATACCGACACAAGGACCAACAAAAGCATTTTATGGATCATATTGTAATTATAGGCAATGGTATTTCTGGGGTTACTTTAGCTAGACATGTACGAAAGCTATCGGATAATAAAATCACCATAATATCTGCAGAAAACGATTATTTTTTCTCTCGAACAGCATTGATGTATGTTTACATGGGCCACATGAAATTTGAACATACTCAACCATATGAAAATTGGTTTTGGAAAAAGAATCGAATAGATTTAGTGAACGGCTTTGTAGTAAAAGTAGCAACAGATTCAAAAAAGCTAACCTTAAAAGATGGCTCAATTATTACCTATGATAAGCTTGTGATTGCAACAGGGTCAAAATCGAACAAATTTGGTTGGCCAGGTCAAGATTTAAAAGGTGTTCAAGGGCTATATTCAAAACAAGACTTAGAATTACTTGAAAAAAATGCTCCTAACAATGAGGTTTGCAAGCGCGCTGTTATTGTTGGTGGCGGACTCATTGGTATTGAAATGGCAGAAATGCTTCGTTCTCGAAAAATACCGGTAACCTTTCTTGTGCGTGAAAAGAGCTTTTGGAACGGAGTCTTGCCAGAAGGCGAATCTGCGATGATTAACGAGCACATTTTAGAACATCATATTGATTTACGTTTAGATACCAATTTAGAAGAGATTATATCTGATGAAAACGGAAGAGCAAGAGCTGTAGTTACCGATAAAGGTAACACTATAGAATGCAGTGTTGTAGGTTTAACGGCTGGCGTTACACCAAATGTTGATTTTCTAAAAGAATCTGGCATCGAATTAGGAAGAGGTGTAAAAGTCAATCGATTTTTAGAGACCAATGCCAAAGATGTTTATGCCATTGGTGATTGCGCCGAACAGTACGAAGGCATTGGAAGTAGAAGACCTATTGAAGCTGTTTGGTATACTGGTCGTATGATGGGGGAAGCTTTAGCCCAAACCCTGTGCGGTAAACCTAGAGAATATAATCCTGGTCATTGGTTTAATTCAGCCAAGTTTTTAGATATAGAGTATCAAACCTACGGATGGGTTTTTAGCGAACATAATAAGAGCGATGACGAACATCATTTTCACTGGCGCCACCCAAAAGAAAAAATCTGTATCACCATTGCATATCATAAAGACACTATGAAATTTTTATGCATCAACACCTTTGGTATTCGTATGCGACATGAAATTTTTGACCAATGGCTTACCGAAAATAAAGATGTAGACCACGTAATGACATACCTCAAAGATGCAAATTTCGACCCTGAGTTTTATAAACTTTACGAGGCAGAAATTGTAAACAAATACAATGCGGACTTCAATAAAAATATACGTCTAGAAAAGAAAAGTTGGAAACGAATTTTTAGCAAAGCTTAACGAACAAAAAAATGAAAGTACTTCAGAATATAGGAATAATTATTTTTTTGGCAGGTCTAAGCACGTTTGCTGCCTTACCACTTCTTGGAACGTTCAAAGTCGACAAAACCATCGTTCAAGAAATAGTATCGGACAATTCAATTAAAAGTGAGTTATTCATTCAAGATTTAGAAACCAAAATACAAGGCAAAAAATTTAATGGTGTACAGAGTTTATCTCCGATAATTGTTTCTGCATTGAATAATGCCAATGAAACGCACAGAAAAAACAAAGAATACAAAAAGGTTATCTACACAAAGGGAAGAGACATGGCAGGGTCTATTGCCAAAAAATCTGGAGTAGGTTTTATTGCAAAAAATAAAGGGCTAATGTGGTTCATGACTTTTGGGTTAGGCATTATTGGCGCCCTACTTTTCATTATACCACAAGTGGTTCTTTTAGGACCAAAAGGAATTAAAAATGACGGCATCTATCACCAAAGTTCCACTAATAAAGGTTGGATAGCTTGGCTGGTATTTATTTTCTTGGTATCATTTTACTTAGTCTTATATTTCCGCCCAGAGTATGCAACCAATTGGACCTATTTAGTAGATCCTATTAGCGAAAGCTTAAGTGGCAACCCAGCCGGTCATTGGTTCGTTTATGGCTTTATGTATTGTGTTGTAATGTCGGTAATGGCCGTACGTATGTATATAAAATATCGCCACAACATATACCAAGTAGTAAGAACAACATCTGTATTATTCTTTCAAATTGTTTTCGCCTTTCTTATTCCAGAAATTATGGTGCGTTTACAAATGCCCTATTATGATTTCAAGAATGCTTTTCCTTTAGATTATGATTTCTTTTTTCAATGGAATCTAAAAACGCTTTTAAATAGTGGTGGTATAGGAATTTTTATTCTTTTTTGGGGTGTTATTCTAACCTTAGTTATCGTTCCTGTTATGGTCTATTTCTTTGGAAAAAGATGGTACTGCTCTTGGGTTTGCGGTTGTGGTGGTTTAGCTGAGACATTAGGTGATCCGTACAGACAACATTCAGATAAATCTCTTTTCGCATGGAAAGTTGAACGTTGGTTAATTCACGGGGTACTCCTTTTTGCAGTTGTAATGACAGGTATGACCCTTTACAGCTTCTTTTCTGAAACAGGCACTGTTCTAGGTATTAAAACCCAGAGCGTACAAAATGTATATAGCTTGGCAGTAGGTTCCATTTTTGCAGGAGTTATAGGCACAGGTTTTTATCCAATTTTCGGCGATAGGGTATGGTGTAGGTTTGGTTGTCC
>CAXBIJ010000347.1:0-3624 GCA_963975675.1 uncultured Maribacter sp.
CGGCAGAAGCGGATTACATTCCTTTTCTAAGCACAGATAATAAAGAGAAAAAGTATTACGCTCAAGAACCTTTCTCGCCATCTATCGCGGTTGTTTTAAGTCAGATTATTAATTATAATCTACATCCATCTATAAAGGCATTATATGTTAAGGGTAAGATTTACGAATTAATCGCTTTGTATTTTAATAGGAGTCCGAATGCAGATATAGAGCAGTGTCCTTATCTAGCGGATGAAGAAAATGTCAAAAAAATAAAATTGGCAAAAGAAATTATATTGGATAGAATGGCAGAACCCCCGACCTTGCCAGAATTGGCTACTGAAATTGGGTTGAGTCTAAAACGACTAAAAGAAGGGTTTAAGCAAATTTATGGAGATACTGTATATGGTTTTTTATTAGACCATAAAATGGAGTATGCTCGAAAAATGTTAGAAACTGGTCAATTTAATGTTAATGAAGTAGGCTTAAAAGTAGGTTATAGTACAGCTAGTCATTTTATATCTGCATTTAAAAAAAAGTATAGTACTACCCCTAAAAAATATTTGACCACCTTAATTTAAAATTAAGTTCTGAAATTTTTTGTAGTGAATAAATACGTAAAGGAATTAAGATTGAACAGTTAGAGTGGTCTTGCGACCATAATGCCAGTATTACTTTTAATGCCTTTTAAGTACTCTGCCAATGGTTTTTTAGAAACTTCAACTTCCATAGAACCAGTTGAGGCATGCAGTAAATGAATTCTACCATCTTTTTCTCTTGTTGCTATACCTGTATGGGTCACATCTAACCCATTTATTGATGTAGCTAAGGCAATGATATCACCGGATTGAATAAAATGTTCGTTTTGTGCAATCTTATCTTGTGCTAATACACATATCGCTTGATTATTCAAATAATTTTCTGAAGCCTTTATTTTCTTGAAGTTGACATCATCAGTTAAAAATGGGTATAAATTTCTATGAGTGCTCATGAAGTTAATATCCTTAGTGATTTCTTCACCACCTATATCACCTGTAATATCTTTTAGAAGTCCTTTCTCGGCATTATTGGCAATCCATTCAGAGAAGTAGTGCAATCGTGATGCGTACCCATCAAGAGCACCATCTTTATACCGTATAACTTCAAGATTTTTCACAAATGCATCAAAAGAGTTTTCCTTTTGTTTAAGAAGCAAAGAGAATGCCAGAACGTTCTCTACAAAGGTGGTACAATCTAACCCATGTAGATTTACCACTAAAGTTTCAGTATTTCCAATTTCTAATGTTTTGGCTACGTATGGCGTTTTCATGAAGGTTTTACCAACGGAAACTATTGTATTACCAAAATCGGGCTGCGACAATCCTTCAATTGCCTTAATTTTTTCTTCAACTGCAACCTTGTCTTTTGGAGAGCAGGTGATTTTTTGTGTAAAACCTAACTGAGAGTTGATAAGTACTATTAGAAGTAGTAAAACCTGTCGCATTGTATAAAATTATAAATTGTTACTTTCCTCTGTATTATTTTCCAAAAGTACTCTTGTCCGAACAATACTCTCAGGATAATTTTCCTGTAAAAAAGTAATTAGTTTTTCACGAACAAAAACCCGTAAATCCCATAAGGTTGATGCATCTTGTGCACTCACCATAGCCCTAATTTCAACACAAGTTTGTTTAGAATCTGTTACTTGAATGTTTTGTTTTTCACCATCCCATAAATCGGTGGTTTTTAATACCCGCTCTAATTCTGTTCTAAGAGCATCGAAAGAAACTCTATAATCAGTGTATAAATATATGGTGCCTAATAAGTCGGCAGATTTCTTTGTCCAGTTTTGAAATGGTTTTTCAATAAAATATGAGGTAGGCACTATTAATCTTCTTTTATCCCAAATATTTACAACCACATAGGTTAATGTAATTTCTTCAATTCTACCCCACTCATTTTCAACAATAACAACATCATCAATTTTAATGGGTTGGGCTATAGCAATTTGTATGCCTGCCAAAATACTGGCAATCATCTTCTGAGCGGAAAGCCCTATAATTATACCTGCAACTCCTGCAGAGGTAAAAATAGTCAACCCTATTTCACGTATGCTTTCAAAACTCATTAAGGCAATACTTAGGCCAATAATGATAATGACCACAATAATAATGCGCTCTAATATATTGAACTGGGTATAGATTTTTCTCGCTTTATAATTATCGACAGCATTCACATCATAATTGGATATTACTTTTCGTTTGACAAATTTTAACCCAATAATTAATAGCCAGGTAAATGCAAAAATTATAGAAATAGTACTGATTTTACTAAGTACATAGGTAATCTCTTCAAACCCTAATAGGCTATGAAAAGTTTTAACACGAATGGCAATGGCCATGAAAATAATAAAGATGGGCTTTGTTATATTTTTTATATCGGCTTTGTCAAGAAGGTATTTAGGGTTTCTGCCTAAGCGCCTTAACAATTTAATAGTAATTAATTGAAGCAATAACAATACTAGGATTGCACCAAAGATGTAAGCTAGCAGTATCGGGTTTTTAGTTAAATTTTGCATTTTGGTGTTGCCTTCTTGAAATGAAATCAAATTTAGGCATTTAAATATCCAAATAGGATACGTTAAACACTATCAACTTTACTTATACATTGATTTGAAACTTTTTTTGGTTCGTAAATGTGGGTAGTATTACTTGTGTTATTTTTGCAATTGGAAAAACAAACGCTATGAAAGGAGTATTATTGGTCAATTTGGGTTCACCAGAAAGTCCTACTGCAAAAGATGTAAAGCCGTATTTGGATGAATTTTTAATGGATGAAAGGGTAATTGACGCCCCTAAATGGTTACGTGCTTTTCTTGTAAAAGGAATTATTTTGCAAACCAGACCAAAGAAGTCTGCTAAGGCCTATGCTAAAATTTGGTGGGAAGAAGGTTCGCCGCTAATAGTGCTTTCAGAACGTTTTGCTACTAAAGTACAACAACATACAAAAATGCCGGTTGCTTTAGGTATGCGCTATGGCACTATGTCCATTAAAAATGCATTGCAAGAACTAAAGGATAAGGGAGTAGATGAGGTTCTTTTGGTTCCCTTATACCCACATTATGCTATGTCTAGTTTTGAGACAGTAGTGGTGAAAGTTTTGGAAGAACAGCAACAATATTTTCCTGAAATGGAGGTAACGACATTACCTGCCTTCTATAAAAATGCAGATTATATTCAAGCTCTTTCAGAGAGTATTAAAGACGGATTAAAAGATTTCGATTACGACCATATCTTGTTTTCATATCACGGTATTCCTGAACGCCATATTCGCAAAAGCGACCCTACTAGTTATCATTGTAAAATAGATGGTAGCTGTTGTAAGATTAACTCGGTTGCGCATAATACCTGTTATAGACATCAGGTTTACGATACTACAGAAATGGTTAAAGCGTATTTAGGATTGCCTGAAGAACAAGTAAGTTCTTCTTTTCAATCTCGATTAGCGGGTGACCCATGGTTAAAACCGTATACCGATTATGAATTTGAACGTTTGGCCAAAGAAGGTAAAAAACGTTTAGCTGTTATAACTCCTGCATTTGTTAGTGATTGTCTAGAGACTTTAGAGGAAATTGCTATGGAGGGTAAAGAACAGTTTATGGAAGCT
>CAXBIJ010000348.1:0-3617 GCA_963975675.1 uncultured Maribacter sp.
AAATTAAAAATATACCCAAGTCAGCAATTAGGTACCGAACGTGAATGTTTAGAGCTTTTGCAGATTGGAAGTTTAGATATGACTAAAGTTTCCGTAGGTGTCTTGGAAAATTTCGCTCCTAAAATGAAAGTATTAGGCCTTCCTTTTTTGTTTCGAGATCGACAGCATTCTTTTGATGTTCTTGATGGTCCCATTGGTCAATTATTATTGAATGATGGAGAAAAGTATTGGTTAAAAGGCCTAGGGTATTACGATGCAGGAAGTCGTAGTTTTTATACCATGAATAAACCCATTGAAAAGCCTTCCGATTTAGAGGGTGAAAAAATTCGGGTGATGGAAAGTGTGACAGCGGTTAATATGGTAAAAGCTTTAGGTGGTTCGCCTACGCCTATTTCATGGGGTGAATTATACACTTCTTTACAGCAGGGTGTTGTCGACGGTGCTGAAAATAATCCGCCTAGTTTTTATTTATCTCGTCATTATGAAGTTTGTAAATTTTACTCTCTAGATGAACATACGGTACTGCCAGATGCACTACTTATAGGAACATATGCTTGGGGAAAACTTAACGAAAAAGAGCAAAAGTGGTTAACCGAATCTGTTAAAGAATCAGTTAAATATCAACGTATTCTTTGGGCGGAAGCAGAGGAAGAAGCACTTCGGGAAGTTCAAAAGGCAGGCGTTAAAATTTTTAGACCAGATAAATCTCTTTTTGCTGAAAAGGTAAAGGGTATTTATGAAGGCTATAAAAATGATGCTGAAATATACCCATTGATTAAACAAATTCAAGAAACAAACTGAGTAATATGCGAACTAAAATTGACGCTTTTTTAAGTAAGACTTTAATTGTTATTATGTCAATAATGGTAATCAATGTTTTATGGCAAGTTTTTACGAGATACGTAACTGGTAATCCTAGTTCCTTTACCGATGAATTAGCTCGATATCTTATGATTTGGATTGGTCTTTTGGGAGCGGCCTATGTCTCTGGGCGCAATCTGCATGTTGCTATTGATATTTTACCGAAACGTCAGAATCAGAAAACTCAAAAAAATCTAAAGATGATTGTGACTATTTTAATAATCCTTTTTGTCTTTTTTGCTTTCGTAATAGGCGGTTCTCGACTTGTTTATATATCGTATGTATTAGGACAACAATCACCTGCCTTGCAATTGCCGTTAGCGGTAGTCTATATGATTATTCCAATAAGCGGATTGTTGATTATGTATTATAAAACATCGGACTTAAAAAAATTAAAATCATGATGGAACATATTCCAATTTTAGTTCTGGTTATTAGTTTTGTCTGTCTTTTAGCAATAGGCACCCCTGTGGCGTGGAGTATTGCAATCTCTTCGCTATTAACCATGTTGGTTAGCATACCTGCTATGCCTGCATTTACAACAGTCTCTCAACGTATGGCTACTGGGCTCGATAGTTTTGCTCTGCTCGCAATACCTTTTTTTATATTATCGGGCGAACTTATGAATAAAGGAGGAATAGCACATCGATTGATAGCATTCGCGAAAACTTTGGTGGGGTCATTACCTGGTGGTTTGGCTTTAATAAATGTTATAGCTGCCATGTTAATGGGTGCAATAGCTGGCTCAGCGATGGCATCTGCATCTGCTATGGGTAGTATTTTGGGGCCTGAGATGGAAAAGGAAGGATACTCCAAAGAATTTGGTGCAGCGGTAAATATTACCTCGGCAACTACAGGATTGATTATACCGCCGAGTAATGTGTTAATCGTTTATTCATTAGCTAGTGGTGGCGCATCAATTGCAGCACTCTTTCTGGCTGGGTATATACCTGGTATTATGACCGGCTTGTTCTTAATGATAGTGGCTGCATTCTGGGCAAAAAAGAAAAAATATAAAGTTGGTAAACGTAGTTCTATTAAAGAAGTAACGAAAACGTTCATTGATGCCTTACCAAGTTTATTTATGCTGGTTGTAGTAATTGGCGGTATCGTTACCGGTATTTTTACAGCTACCGAAGCATCTGCTATAGCCGTATTGTATAGCTTGATTCTAGGCTTTATATATAAGGAAATAAAGCTTCCCAAGCTTCCACAAATTTTGTTGGATTCATCTGCAACCACTGCAATTGTAATGCTGTTAATCGGCTCGTCTATGTGTATGTCTTGGGCCTTGTCTTATGAGAATATTCCACAAGATATTAGTACAGGTCTATTAAGCCTAAGTGATAATAAAATTGTGATTCTTCTTATTATAAATTTGCTGTTGTTGTTCGTTGGAATTTTTATGGATATGACACCTGCAGTACTCATTTTTACGCCTATATTTTTACCAGTAGTAACAAAGCTGGGGTTAGATCCAGTACACTTTGGAATTATCATGGTTTTGAATCTTTGTATTGGTCTTTGTACTCCTCCGGTTGGCTCGGTATTATTTGTTGGGGTTGGTGTGGCTAAAACCACCATTGAAAAGGTGTTTAAGCCCTTGCTTCCCTTGTTTATTGCAATGATTGTTGCGTTATTTTTAGTGACTTACATTCCACAATTAAGTTTATGGCTACCTAGCCTATTTGATTTATAAAATTAGTTTCCTTTTATTGGTATTATGCGGAAACTAAATAGCAAAAAACACAGCAGTTTCTACAAATTTACCCATCAAAATAATTCATTTTAGAGAAGGTTTTTTTTACGTGCCTTTGCGGAATATGTATTTCAAACTTTAAATAATGAAATAGGGTTCAATACGGGTTTTACTAAATATGAGAAAATCACTAAATCGTTTTCGTAACTATAGTGTAGATATTTTAAACCATATAAGGGGCTATATGGTGGCAGGGTCGAGAATAAGTAGAATTCTATCAGCTCTACTTTTCAATGAATTCATGAAGATATATTTTTTACCTTAACGAAAAAACATATTATTATAGATTCAAAATATATTATGAAACCATTTTTCAAATTAAGTTATTCATTTTTGCTGTTCAGTATTTTAATGTTTATCATTAACTGTAAAGAGAAACCTATGAAAAAGGATATCATAAATATGTCAGAAGAAACAACTAAGAGTGTTCATATTGAAAGGGCAGATTATGGTGTTACGCATAACGGGGAAAAGGTAGATTTATTCACACTTTCAAATAAGGATGGGATTGTAATTAATATAATAACCTATGGAGGTAGAATTACAACTTTAAAAGTTGCAGACAGGAATGGTAAAATGGAAAACATTGTTTTAGGTTTTGATAATTTAGAACAATACGAAAAGCCGAATCCTTTTTTTGGAGCACTCGTAGGCCGTTATGGTAATCGAATTGCCAAAGGAAAATTCAACTTAAATAACAAAGAATATACCTTGGCTAAAAATAATGGAGAGAATAATTTACACGGAGGTTTAGTTGGGTTTGATAAGGTAGTATGGAAGGTAGAAGGTGTTGAAGAATCTGATTCTTCAGCTTCTTTAAAGTTAAGTTATTTGAGTAAGGATATGGAAGAAGGCTTTCCTGGAAATTTACAAACTACGGTTACCTATACTTTGAATAAAGACAATAGTTTAGATGTTTTATACGAAGCTACTACAGATAAAACTACGGTAGTTAACCTTACCCAGCATTCTTATTTTAATCTTTCGGGCGATTTTT
>CAXBIJ010000349.1:0-3605 GCA_963975675.1 uncultured Maribacter sp.
GTTTGATATTTTTTAATGAAAGTCTAATTACGCATAATGATTCTGGTAATGAACCCATTTTATATGAGTTAGATACATTAGACTTATCTATTAAAAGAAGAATTACTATTTCTAATATTGATAATATAGATTGGGAAGCAATTACGCAAGATGAAGAATTTATATATATAGGTGATTTTGGTAATAATTTAGGTACACGTATAGATTTAGCGATACATCGAGTTTCTAAGGAAGATTTAATATCCTTTGACGCTGTTGAAGCCACTACAATTAACTTTTCTTATGAAGACCAAGTAGATTTCACCAATAACGGAAATAGTGATTGGGATGCTGAAGCTTTTTTTATAATAAACAATCAGTTTGTTGTATTAACCAAACAATGGAAATCTTTTGGTTCTGTTGCCTATACGCTACCAATATCTCCTGGAGTACATATAGCAAATAGGGTAGGAGCCATTGCAGACGTTGGCCTTGTTACTGATGTCACTTATGATGTAACAACGAATAGGTTGGTACTTTTAGGATACTCAACTATTTTGAGTCCTTTTATTGGTATTGTCGAAGATTTTAATTTAGAATCTCCTTTTGAAGGGTATATGCAACAAAATCTCGGATTAAATTTCGTTCAAGCTGAAGGAATAACTCAAATTAATTCAAACAATTACTTTTTCACATCCGAATATTATTCTAGACAAAGTCCTACAATTGAATCAATATCTAGATTGTTTTCTTTTCAAATTGTCGAGAATGATCCTGAAATTCCAGAAGAACCCGAAGTTCCTGAGGAGCCTGAAATTCCTAATCCAGAAAATCCAGAAGTAAATAATATGCTGGTTATTTTTAAAGACAACTCTACAAACCAATATCACTATTCTCTGTCAACTAATAAGGAAATTTATGCTCAAGTTATTTATGATGTTTCGGGTAGACAAGTTTGGCGCAATACTGGGGATATTGAAAAGAATGGAACCATATCTCAACATTTAGAATCTTCAATCTACTATTTGGCCTTATATCTTGAGGATGGAATAATTGCGAAACCTTTTGCTGTTTATCAATAGTAAGATCTTCAGGTATTTAGGAATTTATTAACATTTCTCAAGTATGTTTATAAGTAGTTTTGTTATTATAAACTAATCAATAAAAATTATGAACAAAGTAGTACTTTTTTTAATGGCAATTGTTGCTTCTATAAGTGTTGAAGCACAAATAAACACACCTGCCCCAAGTCCATCCGCTAAATTGATGCAAACGGTAGGTTTGACGGAAGTTATGATTGATTACTCTCGCCCTAATATGAGAGGAAGAGAAGTATATGGTAACCTTGTTCCTTTTGATAAATTATGGCGTACTGGAGCTAATGCCTATACTAAAATCACTTTTGATACTGACGTTACTATTGGTGGTAAAGAGGTGAAAGCAGGCACCTATTCTATTTTCACAAAGCCAGGTGTTTCTACTTGGGATGTGTTCTTTTACACTGATATCGTTGGTGGTGGTACACCAAGTAAATGGGAAGAAAGCAAGGTTGTTGCACAAGTAAATGTTCCTGTATACAAAATGGAAATGCCGGTTGAAACTTTTACTATTACTGTTGATGATGTAATAAGTAATGGAGCTAGTATTGGAATTATTTGGGCAAATACATATGTGGCTGTACCATTCACTGTTCCTACTGATGCTACGGTTATGAAAAGTATCGATAAAGCTTTGAACGGACCAACTGCAGATGATTATTATGCTGCAGCAGTGTACTACTCAAGCGAGGGTAAAGATATAAATAAGGCAAAAGAATGGATGAATAAAGCAATGTCAATGACTGAGAAGCCAGCATTTTGGCAGCTTAGACAACAATCTTTAATTTTAGCGAAAGCAGGTGATAAAAAAGGAGCAATTGAAGCTGCTAAGAAATCATTAGCAGGAGCTACTGAAGCAGGCAATGATGACTATATTAAAATGAACAATGATTCATTGAAAGAATGGAGATCTAATTAATTAGCATTTTCAGCAAAGTAAAAAAGTCCGTGTAAACAATACACGGACTTTTTATTTTTAAAACATTTAAATATTAGGTATACACCTTTAAACCATCATCAATTTCTAAATGGTAATATTCTGCATCAATATTTGTTTGACTTTTATAAGCTTTAAGTAAAGAAGAAATGCTCGATTCTAATTTAGAGGTATGAATTAGGTTAATTGTGCAGCCTCCAAATCCACCACCCATCATTCTTGATCCAAGAACACCTTCTAAAGTTTCACCAATTTTCACAAGAGCATCTAATTCTGGTGTAGTTATTTCATATTGAGTAGACATCGCCCAATGGCCTTCTTTTAATATGTTTCCTACTTCTTGTGCGTCACCTTTTATTAAGGCTTTCATCATTCGACGAACTCTCTCATTTTCTACAATTATATATTTTGCCCTCTTTATATCAGTGGCATATATTTTATCTGATATTTTATTTAAGTCTTCTAAAGTAACATCACGTAGCGAACTAACATCAGGTTTTGTGAGTTTTACTTCCTGAACTATATTTTCGCAAGAAATTCTTCTTTTATTATATTCTGAATCGACGGCAAGGTTGTGCTTAATGTTAGAATTGACCAATACCCAACTATAGCCATTTAAATTAATAGGTATATAGCTATGAGTTAGGTCATTACAGTCTAGGAAAAATGCATTTCCTTTTTTTCCGAAGAGAACAGCATATTGATCCATCAAACCACAATTCAATCCAATTTTATGCTCTGCCTTTTGTGCAACAAGCGCAATTTCTTCTCTAGCTAGCTCCTTTCCTGAAATCTTGGAAATAGCATAAATAAATCCACAACAGAGAGCAGCAGATGATGAAAGTCCTGATCCTATAGGAATATCACCGCCAAAAACACAATCCATTCCTTTTATAGGGTAATTTTTAGAATTAAGAATTTCTATGATTGCCTTAAAATAATTCCCCCAAAAAGAGTTGAATTCTTTATGAGTACCATTTAGTGCAAACTCAATTTTTTCGGGTTGTGATAAAAATGCTTCAATTCTAATTGTATCTGAATTATTAGCTGAAACTGCAAAATAAATACCTTTTTCTATAGATGCGGGTAATACCAAGCCTTTATTATAATCGGTATGCTCTCCAATTAGATTTATACGACCTGGAGCTTTAATAATAAGGGGGTTATCGTTATAATTTTCTTTAAAAAAAGATATAATTGTTTTATCTACCATTTACGGTTTGTAAAATATATTGGTTTTTATATTGAAGGAAGTGGCTTTTTTAACATTCTATCAAACGCTTCAAATACAAATGAAATAAGTATTACCAAAGCGGCCCCAACAAAGTTAAGCCATAAATAACCCAGTTTTTCTTGACCAGAAGGGTAAATGTGAATTAAGTAATAATAGATAATACAGATTATGATTTGTGTAACTATAGCAGCAAAGAATACGGCATTTCCTTTTATGAATTTAAAAAAGAAAGCTATAAGAAAAATGCCTAATACATTACCATAAAAGATACTACCTATGATATTTACCAACTGTATTAAATTATCAAAAAGATTGGCAATACTGGCTATGAAAATGGCCACGATGCCCCACAATAGGG
>CAXBIJ010000350.1:0-3594 GCA_963975675.1 uncultured Maribacter sp.
TTTTCATCTTGCAATTCCTTTAATTCAGTTGGCGAAAGACCGAACATTGCCACTTCAGCGCCAGAAACGAGAGCAGAGCACATAAGTAATAAGAATAGTACAATTATATTAATTGTAAACACGCCGTTTACAGCCAATGAAGTTATCAAAAACGGAAAGGGGTCTGGGTCCAATAGTATCTATTATTTATTATTAAAAGGGAAGATCATCCTCGGCCTCTTGACTTAGAGGTGCAGGTGACTTCGCTGGCGTTTTATTATCAGTACTTGTTTTGGGGGTATTAGAAACAGTACTGTTATCATTTGCCCCAGCCTCTTTTTTGGTGGTTAAAAAGGTAAAATCTGTTACATGTACTTCTGTACTATATCTCGTATTACCATCTTCACCTTGCCATTGACGATTTTTCAACCTTCCTTCAACATAAACTTTGTCACCTTTACTAAGGTATTTTTCGCAAATTTCGGCAGCTTTGTTTCTAACTACTATGTTATGCCAGTCAGTATTTGTAACGCGCTCACCAGTAGATTTATTAGTGTATGTCTCATTTGTGGCAATAGGAAATCTACCAATACTGCCTCCTCCTTCGAAATAATGCATTTTCACCTCATCACCTAAATGCCCAATCAGCATAACCTTATTTAATGTACCACTCATAACTTAAAGATATAAAAATCAAAAGTACTAAAATTTAAACGCTTTTATAAAATCTGCTATTAAAACAGGTACAGGAAATTCCTTCATTTTTTCAAAGGAAATTTGGTTCGGAATTTCATTGCCCGTTTGTAATATCCAAAATTTGGCATGTAAATGCTGATGTGATAATTTATGAATGATGGCAACCTCATTAAATTCTATTAATTCAACTTCGCCAATACCTTCTAATACTTCCTTAAACCTATTACCTACATCTTCTATTTCTAATATCGCGTTTGATTCTATTAATGGAAACTCCCATAAATTTTGCCAAATACCCTTCCCTTTTCTCTGTTGAAGATTTGTAAATCGATTTCCATCTGTATCCATATATATAGGTATAAGATAATTAAAGTACCGATTCCTCACTTTTGTTTTTGTCAGTTTCACGGGTAATTGATCTACAATTCCCTTTTGTAACGCTACACAACTTTCATTTAAAGGACAATGTAAACAAAGAGGTTTCTTTGGTGAGCATTGCATAGCACCAAACTCCATTATACCTTGATTATAATCTCTTATATCATTTACATCCATTACCTTTTCGGCCAAAGATTTAAAATACTTTATACCTTCAGTACTATTAATTGGGATATTAATTCCGAAATATCTGGATAAAACCCTGTAGACATTACCGTCTACTACTGCTTGAGGCTTGTTAAAACAGATTGAAGAAATCGCGCTTGCCGTATAATCACCTACACCTTTCAATTTTAATAGCTCTTTATAAGTATCTGGAAACTTACCATTATATTGATTCACGATTATTTTTGCGGTCGCATGTAAATTTCTAGCTCTAGAATAATAGCCCAAACCTTGCCAAAGTTTTAAAACTTCTTCCTCACTAGCATTGGCCATATGATATACCGTTGGAAATTTTTCAACAAACCTTAAGTAATATGGGGTGCCTTGGGCCACACGAGTCTGTTGAAGAATGATTTCTGATAGCCATATTTTGTATGGTTCTATAGAATTACGCCATGGTAATGAACGCTTATTTTGATGATACCAATCTAAAATTTTACCCGAAAATGACATGCTATTCCATACTAAGTGATAAAAGTAGCAGTTTATACACTTAAAATTAACTCATTAGAAAGAAAGATTGAATTTAATTTATATATTTGCAACCCGAAAAAACATACAGAAAATCTAATATTGAAAGATGACGAAAGCGGAAATTGTATCGAAAATCTCAGATAAGCTGGGAATTGAAAAAGGAGATGTACAAGCTACAGTTGAATCCTTTATGGAAGAGGTAAAAACATCATTGGAAAGTGGTGATAATGTTTACCTTAGAGGTTTTGGAAGTTTTATTATTAAAACCAGAGCTGAAAAGACAGGTAGAAATATTTCCAAAAATACAACCATTAAAATACCCGCTCACAACATTCCAGCATTTAAGCCTGCAAAGGTTTTTGTAGAAGGAGTTAAGAGCAACGTACACGTAAAATAATTAATCTTAAAAAAAGAACTTTATGCCAAGCGGTAAGAAAAGAAAGAGACATAAGGTAGCTACACACAAGCGCAAGAAGCGTAGAAGAGCTAACCGACACAAGAAAAAGTAGTTTTATAACTACTTTTTCTTTTTACGTTCATTGACATAGAGATCCATATATTGGATTTCGGCAGTTACATTCGTATCTGTCTATGGTATTGTTTAATCAGTTCGTTCCCTAGATTTAGTTGGAACGACTAAAAATATATTCAGGTGAATAGAGAATTAATCGTAAGATCTAGTTCCCAAGCCGTTGACTTTGCCTTGTTAAAGGACGGAAAACTCACTGAACTGCATAAAGAAGAAAGTAGTAATGACTTTTCTGTAGGCGATATTTTTCTCGCCAAAATCAGAAAACCGGTGACCGGTCTCAATGCTGCGTTTGTAAACGTTGGCTATGAAAAAGATGCATTTTTGCATTACCATGACCTTGGTCCTCAATTATCTTCAATGCTCAAGTTCATAAAACAAGTGAGCTCAGGAAAACTAAAGGATTACTCCTTAAAAAGCTTTCCTTTCGAGACCGATATTGACAAAAATGGTGTAATAACCGATGTCATTAAAGCCAACCAATCCCTATTAGTTCAAATTGTAAAAGAACCTATATCTACTAAAGGACCAAGAATTAGTTCTGAGCTATCAATAGCCGGACGTTACTTGGTAATGGTTCCTTTCTCAGACCGTGTTTCTGTATCCCAAAAGATAGCAAGCAAGGAAGAGAAAGACAGATTAAAACGACTCGTTAGAAGTATTAAACCAAAAGGATTTGGTGTAATAATTAGAACAGTTGCAGAAGGGCAAAAAGTTGCGGAGCTGGACAAAGATCTAGAAAACTTGCTGAACAAATGGACAGCAATGTGTAAAAAATTATATCGTGCTCAAACACCTTCAAAAGTATTTGTAGAACTCAATAGAGCATCATCAATTTTAAGAGATGTATTTAATGATAGTTATACAGGTATTCATGTCGATGACCTCACTTTATATAATGAAGTTAAGGAGTACGTGGCAGAAATTGCTCCTGACAAGGAAAATATCGTGAAGCACTATGACTCTACCGTTCCTATTTTTGAAAAATTTGGGATAGAAAGGCAAATAAAAACGTCTTTTGGCCGTACCGCTACCATGAGCAAAGGAGCCTATTTAATTATAGAGCATACCGAGGCATTGCATGTAGTAGATGTAAATAGTGGCAATAGATCAAATAAAGCCAAAAATCAAGAAGATACTGCCCTAGAGGTAAATATTTTAGCTGCCTCAGAAATCGCAAGACAATTACGTCTTCGTGATATGGGCGGAATTATAGTTGTAGATTTTATCGATATGGTAAAATCGCAACATAGAAAAAAGCTTTTTGAACATCTTAGAGACGAGATGAAAGATGATCGTGCCAAACACAAAAT
>CAXBIJ010000351.1:0-3589 GCA_963975675.1 uncultured Maribacter sp.
TTTGGCAGCAATAACCTTTCCACATGTGTTGGTTATTAAAAGGTTGAATCAAAATCAAAACTGAACTCTAAAACTAGCATTTGGCGTTAAGCCTAATGATATACGTTCAACAGTTTCTATACTATTATCATCTTTCAGCCTGTAATAGGTATTTAAGGTGTTTTTTCTATTGGTAATATTAAGAATTGAGGCGCCTAATGTTCCTTTCAATTTATCATTAAATTTAATGGTATAGACTGCAGAAAAATCTGCTCTAATATATTCAGGTAATCTGCTGCTATTTGAACTTTCGAAATTTATCTCATTGGGGAATACGTTATTGTTTACAGGCTCATTATCGTTCGGTTGTGTATAAGGTTTACCAGATTTATAATTGAGTCCGCAGCCTAGTTTCAAATTTCCGATAGTATAATTTCCAGCTAGGGTGATGGAATGTCTTATGTCTAAATTATTAGGAAAAGATGCCGGTGTTAATGCATCGAAAGTGTAATCATTTTTATTATAAGTGTAACTCAACCAGGCACTATAATCATTGTTTTTCGTATTGATTAAAAATTCTAACCCTTTTACGGCATAAGACCCTATTTCACCATCAAATTGATTCTGGTTTTGAAACCCTTGAGTATATACATTAATGCCATCAACCTTTTTGTAAAATCCTTCAACACCCAAATAGAATGTATCGGTGTCGTAGTTAAAACCGATAGAGCCTTGTTTGCTTTTGGTAATTGGTAATGCATCACCGTCAGATAAAATCCAACGTCTCTTTTCAATACCAAGAAAATTTTGCTCTAAGTCGATTATTTGATTGGTAGCTTGACTTTTAAATTCTCCTAGAAGCTGTGTTTTGAAATTAGAAAACAACTCATAGGAAAGGTTAATGCGTGGTTCAAAAACATACTTTTTAAAAGTATTTATATTTTCAAAATAATTTAAACGACCCCCCAGCATACCATGGAATCTTGTATTTTCGGAGGTGTATTTGAGTTCAGAAAATAAGGCATGTTTACGAATCACCCCTTTTATATTGCTGGCAAATGGTGGTTGGTTAATGTTGGTTCTATTTTCGATTCCAGTTTCAGTTAATTCGTAACCGTTTATCCAATCAATATTTTCTAATACTTTATAATTAGTAATCAATTTAAAATTAGATTCTTTTACAAGGTTGTTTTGATTTAATTCTTGCGATTCATTATTGGTTATCGTAACTGCATCTAAGCTATATTGGGTATAATATAAATGTACATTGGTAGTGAAACCATCTGTCCATTCACTTTTTAATAGTGCCCCAATTGAACTATTGTCTTGATTTAAATTACTTCGATTTGGAGCGCTATTGCCTTCAATATTTTCTAAGTAATTTAAATTATTACTCATATTAATCATACTTACCTGAAGTTGGTGGTAAGGATTTAATTCGTAAATCAGTTTTGCTGTAAAGTCATAAAAATAGAATTCACTTTCTTGGTCTACTTCACTATCCTGAAATGCTTTATCTGAGAAAGTAGTATATGTAGGTGTGTTTAAAAAGTCGGTATAAGACCTACGAGCAGAAATTTGTATTGCTATATTTTCTTGTATAGGAATATGCCCGAAAATATCCCCTGATATTAAGTTAAACCCTGCGCTACCTCTAACGTTTAACGGAATTTTATTTGAGGTTTGCATAGCTATAGTGCCACTCAATCCGTCTCCATAAGCCGCAGAAGTTCCATTTTTTATAACATTGACATTATTTGTCACATACGGATTGAAGGCAGATATTAAACCAAAAAAATGCCCTGTTTGGTACATTTTAATTCCATCCCATAAAATTAGATTTTGGTCATTTGTGCCTCCCCTTACATTAATATCAGATACGGTTTCATCAACACTCTTTATGCCAGGAAGCGCTTGAACGGTTTGTAGCACATCTGGTTCGCTTACGCCAGGTAATATTCCGAATTTTTCAATGTTAAGCTCAATACTAGCATCTTTTAATTGATTAAGACCTGTAGTTAGAAATTGTGAAACGACCACTTCATCTAGCTCCTGGTAACTTAAGGCCATCGCTATTTTTTTACAATCGCCAGTATTAGCTAAATCTTTGGCTTCTATAAACATAGGTTTATAACCTATATGTTTAATCTGAACTATTGAATTTTTCGGGATATTTTCAAAATTAAATTTACCGTTGACATTTGTGATACTAGCTAATTTTGATTCAAATATTTCAACAGTTGCCCCTGGTATGGTATTTTCTTCGAAATTATCAAGGACATAACCGCAAATTGAAATTGTAGAAGTGTTCGTTAATGAATAATAGCGGTCATTTAATTTAATAATAGTTAAATCTGTAGTAGTTCGTATATACTCTAGAGTAGGCTTAAGGGCATCATATTTAGGTTTAGTTAGACGAATTGAATAAACATCTTTATCTGCGTAAGAAAACTTAACATTGTGCTTGGTTTCTAGCTCTACTAGTAAATCTGTTAGTAAAATTGAATTGTCAGTTGTGTTTTGAGCAAGACAAGACAGGCCGCAAAACAGCAAAGAAACCAGAAAAATTAGATTATTAAGGTGCTTTTTCGTCATAGAATAGCACTTTATTCCCATCTAAGTTAAACTTAATTTGTAAAGGAACACTTATGCTTTTAAGGGCGAGTTCTAGATTTTCATTACTAAAAGATCCAGAGAATAGTTGCGAGGTGTTAATATTTTCAGTGGTAATCTTAATGTTATATTGACGTTGTAATTCATCTAATACATAATTTAACGGAATGCTTTTAAAAGAACTTTCGTTCGATAACCAAGTAGGTTTTCCATTAATGGCTGCTTTTAACATGGTGCTTTTTCCATTTAGCATTAACAATGAGTTGCCAGCTGGTAATTGTGTTTCTTTCCCATTCATTGTTACACTTACTAAACCTTCGAAGCAAGTAACCTCAAAATAATCTTTTCTAGTTTCTACATTAAATTGTGTACCCAATACGGTTACCAATCCCTGTTCTGTAGCTACGGTGAATTTTTGTCCTTTAGCTACTTTAAAAAAAGCTTCCCCTTTAAGGTTGACATTTCTATTAGATTCCCATTTATTTTTACTGAAAGTTAATTCTGACTCAGCGTTTAAAATAACTTCAGAGGTATCTGGTAATGAAATTGTTTTGTTTTCAGCATAGTCTGTTGTGAACGACTCACTTAAAGTGCTTAAGTAGAAGAATGAACCCGTCAGTAAGACTGTAATTACAGCGGCAACACGTAGAAACTTCTTAAACGGAGATAAGATGAATACTTTAGTGTCTTCGGCAGTTTTGAGTGGTTCAAGGGAGCTCCATACTTTATCCATATCAAATTCAGGAGCCTCAAGATTTGAAGCGGAATCCTTTATTTTTTGATATGTTTCAAAAGCTTCCGATTTTTTGAATTCAGCCAATTCAGCCTCAGTCAACTCATCGTTAAGCCATTTTGCTAAGTAATTTTCTTGCATGTTTTTAGCTTTATAGTATTGTAACAACTACGTAGAGCAATACCCTACTTTTTTTTAATTTATTTTATAAACCATCAAATTCCATCAATCTTTTCTCTTAGGCTTTTAAGGGCCAAATGCATT
>CAXBIJ010000352.1:0-3581 GCA_963975675.1 uncultured Maribacter sp.
TACCCCTGGAGATTCCTATTTGTGGATTATTGAACCTAGCGGTGTACCGAAGAGTTTTAAGCTATGGACAAAAATTATACCTATTGGTGGTGTAGAAGCTAGTTGGGAAGGTTGGATAGAAACTGAAAGCGGCGCAATCTTACCTACCAATCACAAATTTGGCCCAATGTCAATTTCTATGGGAGAAGTGAAAGCATATAATCAACAATCAAACTAACCATACATGCAAGATTATAAATTTCCAATAGATTTTACTTTTCACATAGGCACCTTATCTAATGACTTTACAGCAGTTGATGCTGATAAAAAAACCGTTGCCTATGTAAAACAAAAGCTTTTTAAGTTTAAAGAAGATGTTGGCGTTTATGAAAACGATAGCAAAACCAAGCTACTTTATAATATCAAAGCAGATAGATGGATAGATTTCTCTGCATGTTATTCATTTTCAGACCCCTCGGGACAAGAACTTGGCAAAATTGGCCGTAAAGGTTGGGCATCAATATGGAAAGCTCATTATGAGATTTTCGATAAGAACAAACATTTGAAGTACACCATACGCGAAGAAAATGCATGGGTTAAAGTTCTAGACGGCCTAGTTGGTCAAATACCTTTAATTAATTTGTTTACCGGCCTCTTTCTAAACCCTGCTTATATCGTAATTAACGGCAATAATGAAACCGTGGTAAGGCTTGCAAAAGAAAAATCTTTGGTAGGGCGTCGTTTTAAGGTTAGTGAGTTAAAAAAAATGAATGGTAACGATGATGATATCATCATTCTTGGGTTAATGATGATGGTATTACTAGAAAGACGTAAAGGTTAATACTCAGCTAGCCCGTATTTATTTAAAACAATACCCCATTCTTCAGTTTCAATAAACTCAAGAATTCTTTGCTAAATTAGTTGTTCAAAATTTATAGATGTTTTTGGTAAGCCGAAGGCATAAAATGACACATCAAACTTCACCGGCAATAATTCAATTTCATTGAATGTAGAGTCTTTTTGTATGCCATGTTTTAAAATTGGTTCATCATAAAGAAATTCGAAGTTAAAAAATCCGGTTATAAATGTATTAAACTTATCAAATGAAGACACTTCCAATATGGCAATTGTGGCGTTTGACACATAAAATAAATTTCATTTCCATACTACACTGATTTGTAATGGCTAAAGAATGAATACTTAAATCAATACCTCCACTATTTATAGCATCTAACATCACCGAAAACTGCATCGGTATTAGTTTAAACTCCAAGTCTAAGTCATTCGCAACACGTTTCCATAACCATGTATTTAAGCCTTCTAAATTTGGACGGTTTTGAATAATAAATGGTGGTACGGTTATAAATCCAACGAACAATGTATCTTTCTCTGATTGTCCATTTATATTGAAAGACACTACTAATAAAATAACTAGTATTAGATTCTTCATGTGTACAATAGATTTCATTAGATATATTCAATTTAGAAAGCATCATTAACTTACATAAAACGAACGAAATAAAGTAATTTTAACCCAACCAGAAATAGTACTACTTATGATTATTAAACTAATTACAGAGAAAGAATTTACGGTTAATTTACAAACGCAACTTACCGAACTATACAAACAACTTAATGCTGAATTAACTCAGCTAAATTTGACTACTATTTTATCTAATGACAACCCAACCGATGTAGCTATCTGCATGGAAGGTGATGTTTTAATCGGAATAGCAATGATGGCAAAATATAAAGTAATTTCAGGCCACAAAGGCATGATAGAAGATGTAGTTGTTTCATCTAATTATCGTGGAAAAGGCATAGGAAGAAAGCTCATGGAAAAGCTCTTGGAACAGGCTGAAAAAGAAAGATTAAACGACGTGCTATTGTTTAGCGGACATCATAGAACTGCAGCTATCTCTCTTTACAAAAGCTTAGGATTCAAGCTAAAAGATAGTGGATTATACGTTAAAAAATATTTAAAGTAATGCTTTAATTAACTTTCTTAACGTGCTGTAATTGATTTTTTAACTCTTGCATAGACTCTTGAAGCTGTCGAAGCAAACCACTATCGGTAGTAGCATCTACATTAAAAGTAATTTTACTACTCACTTCCCAAATTTCCTGTATTTGAAAAGGTTTAATGTCATAAGGTGGGTAAGTTTCATTTAATGAAATCAACGTAACATCATTTGAATTAGGCCGTTTTTCAATTTTTTTAACCATTATAGAATCTTGTAAAACCACCACATACATTTTATTTGCACTAATATGATCAATATGCTCAATTGCCCTAGCCAATACCCATTCACCGGGGTGAAGATTAGGCAACATACTATCACCTTCTACCTGAAACCCACGATAAGTCGCATTTCTGAATTCTGGAATAGGTAAATCAAATGCAGGTAATTGCTGATACCAACTGGTATCTGAAATATTTTGAGGATACCCAGCAGCAGCTTTTGCATTAACCAGAACCATGTTGTCATTATTAGAAGAATCAACTGTCACAACTTTTGGGATTACACTTGTTCTAGAAGTTTCTAAATATTGTTCTTCACTTTCACCAAAAAGCCAAAGCGGATTAATTTTAAACTGTTTTAATAATTCTAAGACCACTTTACCGGAAAGTTTAGTTCGCCCTCGTTCTATATCAGCAGTGGTATTAGAAACACCTATAAGTGCCGCAAAATCTGCTTGCGTAAACCCCAATTCTCTCCGTAAATCTATAAATCGCTTTAATGTCAATTCGTTTTCCATAGCCTTGTCATATTCTAAAGAGATAAACTTTACCTCAATCTTCATCAAATATAGTCATTATGGATTATTTCCAAAATATAATTTGGATTATTTCCATAATTAGGAATATATCCATATTTTTGGATTAATTACATATTGCTATGGATTTTAATCGAATTAAAGAAAAATTAAACATATTGGCAGATGCAGCCAAATACGATGTATCATGCTCTAGTAGCGGTAGTAATCGTAAAAACAAGGATAATGGTCTTGGTGACACAGGCAATGGCATTTGCCATACCTATTCTGAAGATGGTCGTTGTGTTTCACTTTTGAAAATTCTACTAACCAATCATTGCATATTTGATTGCGCCTATTGCGTTACACGCAAGAGCAATGATATAAAAAGAGCTGCTTTTAAAATTCAGGAGGTTGTCGATTTAACCATTAACTTTTACAGAAGAAATTATATTGAAGGTCTCTTTTTGAGTTCTGGAATATTCAAGAGTGCAGATTATACCATGGAGCGCTTGATTGCTGTTGCTAAGAAACTTCGTTTAGAAGAGAATTTTAATGGATACATTCATTTAAAATCTATACCTGGTGCCAGTGATGAATTAATGTATGAGGCCGGATTATATGCAGACCGATTATCTGTCAATATAGAAATCCCCACAATATCTGGCCTTAAATTACTTGCTCCCGATAAAAAACATGAAGATTTTATAAAACCTATGCTTAAGGTTAAAAATGAAATAATACGATATAATGAAGAACGAAAAATAATACGAAGCACTGCTAAATACGCTCCTGCAGGTCAAAGCACCCAAATGATTATAGGTGCAACTGGGGAAAGTGATAAA
>CAXBIJ010000353.1:0-3556 GCA_963975675.1 uncultured Maribacter sp.
TTAAAATAGTCATAATTTTATCACGAAAATCTCCTTGAATGATAATTTTATCATCTTTAAAACTACCGCCAACACTTAATTTGGTCTTTATTTCTTTTGCCAAATTCTTAAAATCTTCATTTGCACCAGTGTATCCCTCTAAAATTGTAATGGGTTTACCTTTTCGCTTTTCGTATTTACAAATAATAGGGTCGTCTTGTAACCAGATTGTATTTTCATTCTCCTTTTCAGGTTGTACATCTTGCGGTTCATGATCAGGAAAAAGATTCTTTAATTGGTCTTGTAAGTCCATCGCCTATTTTTTTATCAATCCCAATTCAATCAATCGCTCATGCAAAAATTCACCTGCAGTAATATCGGTATATAACTTAGGATGCTTTTCGTCAATGCAGTTTTCTAAACAATTGAGAGGCATTTCACTAACTGGGTGCATAAAAAATGGAACAGAATATCTAGAAGTTCCCCAAAGCTCTCTTGGTGGGTTTACTACTTGATGTATGGTAGATAATAATTTGTTGTTAGTTAAACGTGAAAGCATATCACCTACGTTGATCATTAATTGATCCGGCCTAGCAATCGCATCTACCCATTCACCATCATGGTTCTTTACTTGTAGGCCTTTACCATGAGCGCCCATTAATAAAGTTATTAAATTAATATCGCCATGAGCTGCCGCCCTTACGGCATTTTTAGGTTCTGATGTTATTGGTGGGTAATGTATTGGACGTAAAATTGAATTTCCGTTCTTTATAAAATCATCAAAATAAAATTCATCTAATTTTAAATGTAATGCCAAAGCACGTAAAACGTATTTTGCAGTTTTCTCTAGCATTTTATAGGTTTCTTTACCTACTACGTTAAATTTTGGAAGTTCTTTAACAATAACATTATCTGGGTATTCCTTTTCTAATGCTTCATTGTCCTCAACATACTGTCCGAAATGCCAGAACTCTTTTAAATCCCCTTCTTTTCTTCCTTTGGCATGTTCTTTTCCAAATGAAGTATATCCACGTTGACCACCAATACCTTCTATTTGGTAACCATCTTTTATATTTTCAGGTAAATTAAAAAATTCTTTTATTTCTGCATATAATGAATCAACTAATTCATCTGAAAGAAAATGTCCGCCTAAAGCAACGAAACCAATCTCTTCAAAGGCCTTACCAATTTCATTAATAAACTTTTGTTTTCTTTTTGGATCTTCCGAAAGAAAATCTGACAAATCAACACTAGGTACCAAGCTCATGTTTTTATGGAATTTATGTAAAATTAATAATTATTACCGATTTACAAGCAGTGTTATAAATGTTAGTTGATGAACGCATTTTTGTTACATTTATATTTTATTAGCAAAATATATAGTCTTTATGAATTTCAAACATTTTCAAGTAGCTGACGATATTAAGGTAAAGCTATTTAAATCAATGCTTAAGCCACGAATGATAGAGGAAAAGATGTTAATTCTTCTACGCCAGGGTAAAGTGTCTAAATGGTTTAGTGGTATTGGGCAAGAAGCTATTTCGGTAGGGGTTACCAGTGCAATGCATAATGATGAATATATATTGCCAATGCATAGAAATTTAGGGGTATTTACGACTAGAGAAATACCATTGTACCGACTTTTCACCCAATGGCAAGGTAAGGCAAGCGGTTTTACTCAAGGTCGTGATCGTAGTTTTCATTTTGGCACACAAGAATTTAAGATAATAGGAATGATTTCTCATTTGGGACCTCAGTTAGGTGTAGCAGATGGTATAGCTCTTGCTCATAAATTAAGAAATGAAAAGAAAGTAACCGCTGTATTTACAGGTGAAGGTGCAACAAGTGAAGGTGACTTTCATGAAGCCTTAAATGTTGCTGCCGTATGGGAATTGCCTGTTTTGTTTTGTATTGAAAACAATGGATACGGTTTATCGACACCAACTAACGAACAATTTAGATGTGAAAACCTAGCCGATAAGGGAATTGGTTACGGAATGGAATCTCATATTATTGATGGCAATAACATCTTAGAGGTATACTCGAAAGTGTCAGAATTGATGGAGGATATGAGAAATAATCCACGACCAGTTTTACTTGAATTTAAAACCTTTCGTATGCGAGGGCATGAAGAAGCCAGTGGCACAAAATATGTACCACAAGAGCTTTTAGATACTTGGGCAGAGAAGGATCCGTTAGAAAATTTCACCTCTTTTTTAAAGAAAGAAAAATTACTTACAGACGATATTATCGATGGCATTAGAACTGAAATTCAGGCCGAAATTGATGAGCATTTACAAAAAGCATATGCTGAAGAATCAATAATTCCAAATGAAAGTAAAGAATTAAGTGAAGTATATCAAGATTTTGAATATCAAGATATTGCACCGAGTATACATACAAAAAATATACGTTTAATTGATGCGATTTCTGATGGATTAAGTGGGTCGATGAAAAAATTCGACAACCTTGTTATTATGGGGCAAGATGTGGCAGAATATGGAGGGGTGTTTAAAATTACTGATGGCTTTGTTGAAGATTTTGGAAAGGAACGCGTGCGCAATACGCCCATTTGTGAATCGGCAATAGTATCTGCAGCAATGGGGTTATCTATTAATGGTGTAAAAGCGGTAATGGAAATGCAATTTGCGGACTTTGCAAGTACTGGCTTCAATCCTATTGTGAATTATTTGGCTAAGAGTTTTTACCGATGGGGAGAAAATGCTGACGTGGTTATACGTATGCCATGTGGCGGGGGAGTAGCTGCTGGTCCCTTCCATTCACAAACCAATGAAGCTTGGTTTACCAAAACTCCAGGACTTAAAGTAGTGTACCCTGCATTTCCTTATGACGCTAAAGGTTTATTGGCAACAGCTATTGAAGACCCAAACCCTGTGCTATTTTTTGAACATAAGGGCTTATATAGAAGTATGTATCAAGAAGTACCGGTTAATTATTATACGTTACCATTTGGTAAAGCTAGTCTTCTTAGAGAAGGTTCATCTATTACCATAGTTACCTATGGGGCAGGAGTGCATTGGGCATTAGAATGTTTAGATAATAATATGGAAATTCAGGCCGACTTACTAGACTTAAGAACCTTGCAGCCTTTAGATATTAATGCTATTTATGATTCTGTTAAAAAAACGAGTAAACTTATCATCCTACAAGAAGATAGTTTATTTGGCGGTATTGCAAGCGATATTTCAGCTTTAGTAATGGAGAATTGCTTTGAGTATTTAGATGGACCTATACAAAGAGTAGGTAGTTTGGAGACTCCAATTCCATTTGACTCAAAATTAGAACAACAATACCTTGCCAAATCTCGATTTGAATCTGCTTTATTAGAACTTATGGCTTATTAAGCATATACGTTAACATTATTCTTAAAAGAGCCAAAGGGTCACATACTTTAGTTGGATATTTGCGTTATATGTTGGATTATAATGGATTTGAATCCATCCAAAAATTAAGAATTAACGTATATAGAATCAAACCTAATAAATTTACTTATGAAAAAAATGATTTGGCTATTTAGTATTGTTCTTTTAGCATCTTCTTGCTCTGTATCAAAAGA
>CAXBIJ010000354.1:0-3514 GCA_963975675.1 uncultured Maribacter sp.
TTATTCTTAATAGTTTCCCAAATATTAATGTGAAGTGTGAATAACTGTTAAGGTTATCATTAAAGTAAGTTAAACAGTATGTTGGGTATTAAAATGTACCTTAAATTTACATCAGCTAAGGGGTGGTTCCCTTACAACTTTAAGTAGTGGTTTTTCATAATTTAAAGTTTGGTTGGTTATTTAGGAAAAGCCCAGTTTTTAGACTGGGCTTTTTTTATGCAATACTTTGGAATAAAATTTGTTTATGATAGTGTAACAATAGTAATTGAGTACTATCAATTACTACTTTTACTTTAATTTAACGGCTATGCGAAAATCTATTATATTAATTTTTCTTTTTTCTTTTTTTATTGCCCAAAGTCAAAATGAAAATTCTGCATTTAACGTTGGAGAATGGTTGAAATTTAGAATGCATTATGGTTTTTTAAATGCTAGTTACGCTACATTACAAGTTAATTCGGCTACCCTTAATGAGAAACCTGTTTATCATGTAGTTGGGCATGGTGAGACTACTGGTGTTGCTAGCTGGTTTTTTAAAGTAGATGACACTTATGAAAGTTATTTTGATAAAAATGACGGAAAGCCTTATCGTTTTGTTCGAAAAATTAATGAGGGCGGATATACAAAAGACATTGAAATAAACTTTGATTATAAGGAGTCGAAAGCTGAACTTAATGATAAAAAAAACAAGAAAAAGCTTAATTTTACATTACAGGACAATATTCAAGATTTAATATCTGCTTTTTACTTCTTAAGGAATAATTATAGAACAGAAGACCTTGAAGTGGGAAAGGCAATTACCCTGAAAATGCTCTATGACGATGATGGTGTTTTTAACTTTAAACTTAAATATTTAGGTAAGGAGGTTATTAGCACAAAATACGGAAAGGTAGAATGTTTAAAATTTAGGCCTTTGGTCCAATCTGGTCGTGTGTTTAAAGAACAGGAAAGTTTGTCGTTATGGGTTTCTAATGACGAAAATAGAATACCGATTAGAATTAAAGCAGATTTAGCAGTAGGGGCAATAAAAGCTGATATTGATGGGTATAACGGACTAAAGCATCAGTTTAAAATAATAATGGATTAACCAATAAATGGAAGATAAAGAGAAGATTAAATCCCAAATATCTAAACTCGAAGAAAAATATAAGAATTCTGGGCAAGATCTTAGCTCTTATTTAGACGGCTTATTACATCAACGCTACTTAACGTATTGGGACTATATCCATTTAGATACCCTCTTAAGCTTGCAAGTGCCTCGAACACATTTTCCCGATGAAGAGATTTTCATCATGTACCACCAAATTACCGAACTCTATTTTAAATTAATTCTTCATGAGCAGAAGCAATTGGTAGATGATAAAAGTGGAAATCTTGATTTTTTTATTGAAAAAGTAAGAAGAATAAATAGTTATTACACTGTCTTAATATCTTCTTTTAGTGTGATGATAAAGGGAATGGAGCGTGAGCAGTTTTTGCAATATCGCATGGCATTGCTTCCTGCAAGTGGATTTCAATCTGCGCAGTTTAGAATGATTGAGATTTACGCTACACCTTTAGAGAATTTGGTTCATGTGTCTGAAAGAGCGCAATATTCTTCAGAAAGTACAATAGAAGAATTGTACGAGCATATATATTGGAAGAAAGGAGCAACCGATGTTACTACAGGCGAAAAAACACTCACCTTAAAACAATTTGAATATAGGTATACTCCAAGATTAATTAGAATAGCCAAGCAAGTAAAAAACGCAACTATCTATCATAAATACTTAAGTTTGCCTAGTGATTTAAAGAAAAACAAATTATTGGTTGAAGCACTAAAAACCTTGGATATAAATGCTAATATTAATTGGCAATTAATGCATATGGGTTCTGCTCATAGATACCTAAGAAGAGAGTCTGTTGATATTGAGGCAACTGGAGGTACAAATTGGAAAGAATATTTGCCGCCTAGTTTTCAGAAAATTATATTCTTTCCAGAACTATATTCAGATCAAGAACTAAATAATTGGGGTAAGCAATGGGTTGACCATATGTTAAATCCAGATAAATCAAAAATGAAGTAATGCAAAAATATTGGGGCATAATATTGGCATTAACTGTTTTAACATCGTGTAAAGATGATGTAGAGCAGAAAAATGACATAGCACAGGAAATTAGTGTGCCAAAAGTTGATGTTGTAAATGAGCAATTTGGCTTTAATCTAAATGAATTTAATGTTCAGGTAGATACTATTAAATATGGAGATAGCTTTGGGGAATTAATGATGCAAAATAAAGTTGCCTACCCAAAAATAGCAGCTATTTCCGAGAACTATAGAGACACGTTCGATGTTCGTAAAATTCGTGTAGGCAAACCATATGTCATTTTAAAGTCTAAAGATACTATTGCGCAGGCTCAAATTTTCATCTATGAAAACGACCCTATAAATTATACGGTCATAGATATGAGGGATAGTGTAAATGTGTATACAGATAAAAGAAAGGTGAAATATGTTCGGCGTGAAGTGTCGGGTATAATTGAAACCAGTTTATCAGAAGCAATCTTAGAACAAGGTATAGATTATAATGTAACTCATAATCTAGCGAATGTATATGCTTGGACAATTGATTTTTCAAGACTACAAAAGAAAGATAAGTTCAAGGTAATCTACAATGAAAAGTACATTAATGATTCAATTTACGCTGGAGCAGAGCCAATAGAAGCTGCTTTTTTTGAGCATAATGGAAAGCCGATTTATGCATTTGCATATGAGAACGATTCTTTAAAAAGTATTGTAGATTATTTTGATGAAGATGCGAATAATTTAAGAAGAACATTTTTAAGAATGCCTGTTGAATATGGTAGACTATCTTCAAGATATAATCTTAAAAGGAGAATAAAGCATTACGGTTTCAAAGTAAGGCCACATAAAGGAACAGATTATGCAGCACCTATAGGTACGCCAATTATGGCAACCGCAGACGGCACGGTTATAGAATCTACTCGACGAGGTGGCAATGGTAAGTATGTTAAGATTAGACATAATGGCACTTATGCAACACAATACTTGCACATGAAATCTCAGAAGGTTAAAAAAGGTGAGTTTGTTCGCCAAGGTGATGTTATTGGTTGGATTGGGATGACGGGCAGTACTGCAGGACCCCATGTTTGTTATCGTTTTTGGAAAAATGGGAAACAAGTAGATCCTTTAAGAGAAGAACTACCACAAGCAGAACCTTTACATGAGACTTTAAGACCAGAATATTTCGCTTATATATCCCCTTTAAAAGAACAGTTAGATTGTATTATATTTCCTAAAGTTTTTTTAGAAGAGGGCGAAGATTTACTAACACTTAACCAGGAAGATGGCGTTAAACAAAACTAATCCAACACAAACAGAAGTTTGGAAAAAGCTAACTACTCATTATAAAGAAACGAAAGATGCACATTTAAGAGATCTTTTTTCTTCGGATGCAAAAAGAGCGGAAAAGTTTACGTTGCAATGGAAAGATTTTCTTTTTGATTATTCTAA
>CAXBIJ010000355.1:0-3514 GCA_963975675.1 uncultured Maribacter sp.
AAAATAGGATGTGGACTGGTTGTATACGGTGCAGCTGTTGCTGCAAAAAAAACCACATAACCTCTTTGCAACCTAATTTAGGTGGTTAATTATTTAAGTTGCTATGAAAAAGATCGCTTCGGCGGTCTTTTTTTATTACATACGCTCAGGCACTTCAACACCCAATAACTTAAATGCATCTTGAATAACCTCAGCAACTTTACTTGATAATTGTACTCGAAGAACTCGCTTCTCTTCATTAGTCTCACCAAGAATAGATACCTGCTGATAGAAAGAATTAAATTCCTTTACCAAATCATAGGTATAATTAGCTATCAAGGCAGGACTATAATTGTCTGCCGCTAATTGTATGGTATCTGGAAATAACTGAAGTTGCTTTATAAGCTCTTTTTCTTTTAAATGAAGCTCAACATTATTCGCATTACTAGAAATAGAAATACCCATACTTTCAGCTTTTCTTAAAATTGACTGAATTCTTGCGTACGTATATTGAATAAAAGGGCCCGTATTCCCCTGAAAATCTACTGATTCTTTCGGGTCAAATAAAATTCTTTTCTTTGGATCAACCTTTAAAATATAATATTTCAAAGCTCCTAAACCAATCTTTTGATATAAGTCTTGTTTTTCATCTTTGTTATATTCTTCCAACTTACCCAACTCCTCAGAAATTTCAGCGGCAGTTTGGGTCATATCGGCCATAAGGTCATCGGCATCAACAACGGTACCTTCTCTACTCTTCATTTTTCCGCTTGGTAAATCTACCATACCATAACTAAGATGATATAATTTATCTGACCAATAAAAACCAAGTTTTTTCAAAATTAGAAAGAGCACTTTAAAATGGTAATCTTGTTCATTACCAACAGTATACACCATACCGTTTACATCAGAATGATCCTTAACACGTTGTATGGCTGTACCGATATCTTGTGTCATGTAAACGGCCGTGCCATCTGAACGAAGTACTATTTTTTCATCTAAACCATCTTCGGTCAAATCTATCCAAACGCTGCCATCATCTTTTTTAAAGAAAACACCTTTTTTCAAACCTTCAGCAACTACATCTTTTCCCAAAAGGTAAGTATCACTTTCATAATAAAGGGTATCAAAATCAACACCTAAATTTTTGTAAGTGACTTCAAAACCTTTGTACACCCAACTGTTCATGGTTTTCCAAAGCGCAACGGTTTCTGGCTCACCAGCCTCCCATTTCAAAAGCATTTCTTGAGCCTCCAATAAAATAGGAGCTTCCTTTTCAGCTACTTTAGAATCTACACCTGCTGCGACTTGTTCTGCTATTTGTTCTTTATAAGCCTTATCAAAAGCAACGTAATAATTACCCACCAGTTTATCACCTTTTAATCCGGCACTTGAAGGTGTTTCTCCATTTCCGAATTTCTGCCAAGCAACCATACTTTTACAAATATGTATGCCACGATCATTGATAATCTGAGTCTTGTACACTTTTTTGCCCGATGCTTTTAAAATTTCAGCAACAGCATATCCTAAGAGATTATTACGAATATGTCCTAAATGAAGTGGTTTATTAGTGTTTGGAGAAGAATATTCTACCATCACCGCATCTTTTGATTCTTTTACAAAACCGAAATGAGGTATTTCTTTAATGGCATTAAAAAAATTCAAATAGAATACATCATCAATGATGATATTTAAGAAGCCTTTAATAACATTAAAGCCCGAAACCTCTGCTACATGCTCCTGTAAATAAGCACCTATCTGCTCTCCTATTTGAACAGGATTCCCTTTTACAACACGCAACATAGGAAATACCACAATAGTAATATCTCCTTCAAAATCCTTTCGGGTTGGTTGAAATTCTACCGATGGCAGTTCTTGGCCATAGATAGAATGTACTGCTTCTTTTACTTTCTGTGATAGTACCTCTTGAATATTCATCAAAACGTTTAATTAAGCCTGCAAAACTAATCATTTTTTAGGCTTTTAAGGTAAACAGATTCGGCATTCATTCGTCATTTGGTTAACTTTAATAAAAACTACCCAATAAAGCGAACATGCTCGTTAACGTATCGTATAACAATAAGGAAATTACTCGAAAGGTAGATGAGCAGGTAGGCATGCCGTTTACGTTAAAAGAACGTTGGTCAATGGATGGCATTGGCTCCCCAAAACTAATCATTACCGAAACCAGTGTTGAGATACGGAATTTACTGATTTTGGATAATAATAGGAATACCTGTAATGTTGAATTACGACCAAAAGGAATTATTGTTCGGTTTCGCTCGCTTTTAGAAACATTCGCTTTGGTAATACCGTATTATAAATTATCGCTTTATAAAGGCGAAGCTTCTGTCTATTCCATTTATCAAGACCATCATTTTATTAAGGTAGAATCGGACACCAAAGCTGTACAGAAGTTCTTTAAAAAAATAATTGGGTACAAGGCGGATAATGCCCCAACATCTATAGAAGATTTATGAAAATATTACTCACAGGTGCTAATGGCTATATCGGTATGCGTCTATTACCCCTTCTTTTAGAAATGGGTCATAGTGTAATTTGCGCAGTTCGTGATGAAACAAGATTATCAGTAGACAAAGAGACAAGAGCACAAATTGAGGTAATTGAAATTGACTTTTTAAAAGAACAAGAAGAAAACATTCTACCGAAAGATATTGATGCGGCCTATTTTCTAATACACTCAATGAGTACTTCCACTCATGATTTTGATGAACTTGAGGCTACCACCGCTCGTAATTTCAATAAAATTGTATCCGACACTGCTATTCAACAGGTTGTTTATTTAAGCGGAATTGTAAATGATGACGTTTTATCGAAACACTTAAGGTCTCGCAAAAATGTTGAAGATATACTTTATGAAGGTAATTTTAAACTAACCGTTTTAAGGGCTGGTATAATAGTTGGATCCGGCAGTTCTTCTTTTGAAATTATTCGTGATTTATGTGAGAAATTACCCTTTATGATAACTCCTAAATGGGTATTGACAAAAACACAACCCATTGCTATTCGCGATGTTATTTCCTTTCTCACAGGAGTATTAGGTAATGAGAAAACTTACAATAATTCTTTTGATATTGCAGGTCCTGATGTTTTCACCTATAAGGAAATGCTTCATAAATATGCTGAAGCAAGAGGTTTCAAAAATTGGATTGTAACAGTCCCAATTATGACTCCTAAATTGTCTTCGTATTGGCTTTATTTTGTAACCTCAACCTCTTATAAGCTCGCATTGAATTTGGTAGACAGTATGAAAATAGAGGTGATTGCCAAAGACAAAAGATTACAAGAAATTCTAAAAATTAAACCGCATACTTATATGGAGGCTATAGATATGGCCTTCAAAAAAATAGAACAAAACTTGGTAATCAGCAGTTGGAAAGATAGTATGGTAAGCGGCAGGTTTAATGAAAATATAGGAAAGCACATACAAGTACCTAAATTCGGAGTTCTAAAAGATGCTAAACAACTAAAAATCAATAATCCTGATGAAGTACTAGAACGTATTTGGAGCATT
>CAXBIJ010000356.1:0-3497 GCA_963975675.1 uncultured Maribacter sp.
CTTTTTTGATTTTATCCGTGTAGTGTTTTATGGTATTGGTTTCTTTGTCTTCTACTAGATCCCATTTATTTACCAAAATAACGATGCCTTTATGGTTACGCTGTGCAAGCCAGAAAATATTTTCTACCTGACCGTCAAAACCTCTTGTAGCATCCAAAAGTAAAATACATACATCACAATGTTCAATTGCTCGTACAGAACGCATAACCGAGTAAAACTCTAGATCTTCCTTTACTTTAGATTTACGACGAATACCTGCCGTATCCACTAGATTAAATTCAAACCCGAAACGATTGTATTTTGTATCGATACTATCTCTTGTTGTACCTGCAATATCTGTAACGATATATCTTTCTTCACCAATTAGTGCATTGATAAAAGATGATTTACCAGCATTAGGTCTACCTACCACTGCAAATCTTGGTAACTCACTTTTTTCTTCAACAACATCTGGCAATTCCTTTACTAGAGCATCTAGTAAATCACCTGTTCCACCACCATTTATACTTGATAATGTATAATATTCACCTAATCCTAAAGAATAAAATTCTACAGCATCCTCTGCACGTTTAGCATTATCTACTTTGTTTATCGCTAAGAAAACAGGTTTTTTAACTTTACGTAGTAATTTAGCAACATCTTCGTCCATACCGGTTACACCGGTTTCTACATCGACCATAAAAATAATGGCATCGGCTTCTTCAATTGCCAACTCAACTTGCTTATCAATCTCTTTTTCGAAAACATCATCACTACCGACAACATAGCCACCCGTATCAATAACCGAAAACTCTTTGCCGTTCCAATCACTTTTACCATAATGACGGTCACGTGTTACACCACTAACGGCATCAACAATAGCTTCACGTCTCTGAATCAATCGATTAAATAAAGTAGATTTACCTACATTAGGTCTTCCCACAATGGCAACAATAGCACTCATAGCTTAAATTTGGCGCAAAGGTAGTACAATCCAAACAATAGTTGCCTGATTACCTTAGGTATATAAACAATTGAAGTTTTTGTTTACTTATTATATCCAAAACGTTTAAGTTGCCTTGAATCACTTCGCCAATTCTTATTCACTTTAACATAGAGTTCAATATGCACTTGTTTACCGAAGAATTTCTCAAGATCCTTTCTAGACTCAACACCGACGCGTTTTAAAGCAGCACCTTTATGACCAATGATTATTCCTTTTTGAGAATCACGCTCAACCATAATCACCGAACGCATGCGAATAATATCCTCATCTTCAAAAAACTCTTCGGTCTCTATTTCTACCGCATAAGGGATTTCCTTTTTGTAATTTAAAAGAATTTTTTCACGAATGGTTTCATTAACAAAAAAACGTTCAGGCTTATCAGTTAACTGGTCTTTCGGATAATAGGCAGGTGAATTTGGCATTAATTCAATAATACGCTCAAATACTCCTTTAACATTAAAGTTTGATAATGCAGAAATAGGATGTAGTTCCACATTCGGCAGCATTTCTTGCCAATATTGAACCTGTTCTTCCAATAATTCTTGCGTAGCAGTATCAACTTTATTCAATAATAACAAAACAGGAATTTTGCTATTCTTTATCTTTTCAAAAAATGCTTCATCTTTAAGTGCTTTCTCCCCTATCTCAACCATATATAGAAGCACATCGGCATCTTCAAATGCAGATTTCACAAAATCCATCATACTGGACTGTAATTGATATGCTGGTTTAATAATACCTGGAGTATCGGACAAAATCATTTGAAAATCATCGCCATTGACAATTCCTAAAATTCGATGTCTTGTTGTTTGAGCTTTTGACGTTATAATTGACAATTTCTCCCCCACAAATGCATTCATCAGGGTGGATTTACCAACATTGGGATTTCCAATAATATTTACGAAGCCTGCCTTATGCTCTGCCATCTTTCAACTTTATTAAGTATTTTTTCATTTCTGCATTCACCTTTGGAGCCAACAAAAGTACGGCAATCATATTCGGTATTACCATTAGTGCATAAGACAAATCAATTAAATTTTTCACTAGCTCTAAAGAAGCAACAGCCGCAAAGACAATCATTATTACAAAATACCAATTATAAAACTTTCCAATTTTAGCATTGGTCAAAAATGAAAGTGATTTAACCCCATAATATGAATACGTAAACAAGGTAGATAGCGCAAAGGCAGTAACTATTACCATTAATAGTATATCTCCCCAACCAAACAAAGTTGTTTCAAATGCTGACAAGGTCATAACAATACCACTAGAATCTTCTAGATACGCCCCGCTTAATATAATTACGATTGCAGTGAAAGTACACACCAATATAGTATCTATAAATGGCCCTAGCATGGCAACCAAACCTTCTCGAATAGGTTCGTCATTTTTCGACTGGCCATGGTACATAGGCGCACTACCCAAACCTGCTTCGTTAGAAAACATTGCTCTACGAACACCAATTATAACAAGTCCCCAAAAACCACCAGTTGCTAGTGATTTAAAATTCCAAGCCTCGGTAATTATCATTTTCAATGAAGGAAGAATTTGGTCTGAATTTAAAGCCATTACAACAATAACTGCAACCAAATACAATGCGACCATAAAAGGTACAATGGCAGATGCGACTTTGGCAATTTTAGTTAAACCACCGAAAATCACGAATGATGTTATAAGTGCTAACACCAAACCTATGGTCCATTTCCAATTTACATCGCTCATTTCAAATATTGTAGATGATGGCTCTACCACACTCATAAACGTTTCGGTAAACTGATTCGCTGTAAAGACACCCAAGAAACCAAATAGACCACAAACAGCAAAAAATATAGCCAACGGCCTTGCTTTTTCACCTAAACCTTTAGTAATATAATACATCGGTCCACCTTGCATTTTACCATCAGAATCTGTACCCCGATACATAATAGATAAACTACAAGAATAGAACTTGATACACATACCAATTAATGCTGTCATCCATATCCAAAAAACAACACCTGGGCCACCGTCGTGAATAGCTATTGCTACGCCAGAAATATTTCCCAGACCAACGGTAGCTGCAACTGCGGCCGATAATGCCTGAAAAGAACTAACATCTCCTTTTGAGTTTTTGTTATCATATTTACCAGCAGTAATAGCTATAGCATGCCCAAAAAAGCGGTAAGGCATTAACTTAGAGTAAAAAACAAGAAAGAGTCCGCCGCCTATTAGCAAAAGAAACATAGGCCATTCTGTATACGGAAGTGCGCCTGCAATAAAATCATTGATTGTATCCATAAAATAGTAAAAATTCGAAGTTATGGATTTTAAGTTTTTAAAAGATACTGGCGCTAAAAAGATTCTTTAAATAAGTTTTGAATATAGAGAAAATGTATTGTATCTTTGTCGCCCGTTACAAATAGTAGCGCTCATCTTGTCAGTGTAATGAGCTGAAGTTGTAAAACAAGAAAGATGAAACCCATATCGCGGGGTAGAGCAGTAGGTAGCTCGTCGGGCTCATAACCCGAAGGTC
>CAXBIJ010000357.1:0-3489 GCA_963975675.1 uncultured Maribacter sp.
TTACAGTTTCAGGTGTTGAGGGAATAACATATCAATTTGATGTAAGAAAGGTAAATTCAGCTGTAGTTTGCCCGGCAATACGATCAAATGGTATTACAATGACCAATGCAACTGGTATTACTTTGTTACCGAATTTACCGGATGATATTTCTTGTGCCTCAGAACTAGATGGTAGAATTGAGTCATTTGTAAATGGTGGTGTAGGTGAGGACTTATTTTACCTTTACGAGGGTGATCCAGTAGATGCTTTTAACCCATCAGCGACAGCTACATTGGTAAGAGGTCCTCAAGAAAACGGAACTTTTGAAGCATTACCAGAAGGAACAAGCTATTATATTGCGGTAACCAGTGGTGCTACTTGTATGGATATTGCAGGCCCGTTCGAAATCATTAGACCAGAACCTATAATTTTTGATGCTGTACCTACTAATGTCAGCTGTAATGGTGAAGAAGACGGTACAATTACTGTATCGGTAAGTAATGGCGGAGTTGGTCTGATTCAATTTGCTATAGCACCTAATTTTAATGAATTCTTTAGTGATGCAGCTAATCCTGGAACTTATACATTCGATGAGCTAGCAGCTGGTACTTATGAAATTTTAATACAAGATGAGAATGGTTGTTTTGAAAAAGATTTTATAACTGTTGAAGAGCCTGATCAGCTACAAGTAATTAATATCAGTACAACTCCAGAGTTATGTATTGGAGCCAATAATGGGTCTGTCGTTTTCGATATCGCTGGTGGCACGCCCTTTAATGATGCCTTAGTGAGCACTACTCCATATTTTGAATATAAGATTGAAATGGTAGATCCTATAGACGAAACAGGGACTGCTATATTTACTCCTTATAACGGAGAGATTATTGAAGATTTACAAGGTGGAGCATCTTATGTTATTTACGTTCAAGATGTTAATTTATGTTCAACTTCTGAACTTTTCACCATAGATATAGGTGTAGATTTAACCCTAGAACCACAAGTACAATATGGTTGTGAGGGGATTTTTCCAACAAGTACGACTACCATCCAAATGATGGACAATGGATTGCTACCTCAACTCATGTTTGCTCTAGATCCTTTAGATCCTACAGATGCAATTAGCTCTAATGCTACAGACGAGTATGTGTGGGGCGATTTACCTGCTGGGGATCATATAGTATATGTTTATCATGAGAATGGTTGTACCAATAGTGTAGTATTTAATATTGAAAGTTATGAGCCCTTAAGCCTTGCTGTTGATAAGACTGGTCCTAATGAAGTGGTAGCTTCTGCTGCAGGGGGTTATGGTGAATATGAATTCTTCTTCAATGGAGAATCTTATGGGGAAGAGACAACATTTACTACCAATGAAAGTGGTATGGTGAATGTAAGAGTTGAAGATGCTAGAGGTTGTGTTTTAGAACTAAATGTACCTTTCGAATTCACAGGAATGTTAGAGTTTCCTAATTTCTTTACACCTGATGGCGATAATTTAAACGATATATGGTCCCCTAAAAACAGAGATCTTTTCGCTGGGGTAAGTGTTAAAATTTATGACCGTTATGGTAGAGTAGTCGCCATTTTAGATGAAGTTAGTGGTTGGGATGGTACTTATGAAGGTAAAGAAGTGCCAACAGGAGATTACTGGTATGTCGTAAACGCAAATAGTAATGAAATAAGGTACGTAGGCCATTTTACCTTGTATAGATAATTATATAATAGGAGATACGATTTGTATCTCCTATTTTGTTTTAAATAGAATAGGTAGCACATTATTGTAAGCCCAATCTGCATTACAATTTAAAAACAATCCTTTTTTGGTACATTTGATAGACAAACAGAGCTATCGTTAATGAAGTATATTTTATATATTATTTTATTGGTTATTTTTCAAAGTTGTGCTTCTCAAGCTAAGCCAGTTCTGGTAGATTCAGAAATGGAGACCAATGTAAAAGAGAATCTTGCCTATTACCTATATTACCCAGAAAATTATCTTGAAGAGCCCGAGAAGAAGTTTCCGATTCTTTTATTTCTACATGGGGGTGGTGAATCTGGGGATAGCTTAATTTCGGTTAAGCGAAATGGCCCTCCAAAATTGATTGTTGAGGGGAAAAAATTTCCATTTTTAATACTTGCGCCACAGAATCCTGATGCGAAAAAGTGGTGGAATACTAGAGCTGTTAAACAATTACTAGATTCAATTGTTAAAGGAAATCGCATAGATAAAAACAGAATTTATTTAACTGGTTTAAGTAGAGGTGGTGGGGCAGCATGGGAAATGGCCGTGCAATATCCAGAAACGTTCGCAGCTATGGCTGTGGTTTGCGGAATGACACCTTTACCTTATGCATCATGGATTAATAAGAAAATGCCAATTTGGGTATTTCATGGCGAGAAGGACAAGTCGATTCCTATTGAAGAATCTGAAACTATGGTTGCCAAGCTTAAGGAAATGGGGTATGAAGTATTATTTACAAAATACCCGAACGTAGGTCATAGTGCTTGGATCAAAGCATATGAAACTGAGGCATTGTATGATTGGTTTATGAAACAAGAATTAAAATAGTTATAGCTATTAATTATATGAACAATAAGGTAAATTTAAAATACATCATGTTTTTAATTCTATGCTTATTACTGATATATGGAATTTGGTATTTTAATAATTCAATACAAACTTCAAAATATATTGAGCCAGAAATTGTAGCAACACATTACAATGGTTCTAATTTTGTGCCATCAGAAACTTGCTTGGAATGCCATGCAGATATTTATAATTCTCATTTAAAAACTGCCCATTTTAATACGTCATCAACTGCGGAAAAGGAACATATTAAAGCAAGTTTTAAGGAAGGATCTAATGAATTGAACTTAAAGGGAGTCAAACTTAAAATGTTAGAGGAAAATGATGAATATTTTCAGGTGTCACAGCCTAAGTTTGGAGACGTAAGTACTATTAAATCTAAGATTGATGTTGTTATTGGTTCTGGGGTAAAGGGTCAAAGCTTTCTTAGTTGGCAAGATGAGAATCTAATTCAGTTACAGGCCTCATATTTTCAACCTACTGGTTCATGGGTTAATAGTCCAAATTTTCCAGACTATTCACTTAATAGAAAGGTCGATGATAATTGTCTCAAATGTCACGTAACTTTTGCCAAGAATGAAAACGAATCAGGAATTGGAAATTCTTATGACCGCTCTAAAATGATTTTGGGTATTGATTGTCAACGTTGTCATGGGCCATCTGAAAAGCATGTTAAATATCATCGTGAAAATCCAGAAGCAGTTATTGGAGAATTCGTTGATAGCTATGAATCGTATACTAGGCAACAAAGACTAGACGCTTGCGCAGTTTGCCACTCTGGTTTGCAAGGGCAACAAATAAAAGGTAATCCTTTTTCATTTTTAGCAGGTGATACATTGTCTTTGTACTCAAAAAATTATAAAAATGTAAATTCTAAAATAAAATTAGATGTACATGGAAATCAAATGGGGCTTTTGAGTGAAAG
>CAXBIJ010000358.1:0-3481 GCA_963975675.1 uncultured Maribacter sp.
ACGATGAGTTTTTTGCGAATGCAGGTATTGGTAAAGGAGAAGTTAAAAAAGGCGATGTAGTTGTTATACGCTATGAAGGTCCAAAAGGCGGACCAGGTATGCCAGAAATGTTGAAACCCACTGCAGCTATTATGGGTGCTGGTCTTGGTAAAGATGTGGCTTTAATTACAGATGGTCGTTTTTCAGGTGGAACACATGGTTTTGTAGTAGGGCACGTATCTCCAGAAGCTCAAGACGGTGGAACTATCGGATTGTTGAAAGATGGTGATATTATTACTATCGATGCTGAGAAAAATGAGATTTCGGTTAATCTTTCAAATGATGAAATAACGGAAAGACGAAAAGCCTGGGTACAACCAGAATTGAAAGTGAAAAGAGGTAGTTTATATAAATATGCTAGAACAGTATCATCGGCTTCACAAGGTTGTGTTACTGATGAATTTTAAATAAAAAGTAATATACTTTTAAGTAGTACTAGGTGCAATATAATGTCGGGTAGGTATTGGTTTTAATGCATTACTTGAATTTGAACATTAATTATGGAAACAGTAAAAGAAAAGAAAATAAGTACAGATGCTAAGAAAGCTTTACAGATTTCTGGAGCAGAGGCATTAATTCATTGTTTATTGGCAGAAGGAGTTGAAACAATGTACGGTTACCCAGGTGGTGCAATTATGCCTGTGTATGATGAATTATACAAATTTCAAGATAAATTAACACATATACTTACAAGACATGAACAGGGTGCAACACACGCTGCTCAAGGGTACGCACGTGTTTCTGGTAGGGTAGGTGTTGCTATTGCAACCTCTGGTCCTGGAGCAACAAATTTAGTTACGGGTCTTGCCGATGCTCAGATAGATTCTACGCCTATGGTTTGTTTAACTGGGCAAGTGACTAGAGAGTTATTGGGTACCGATGCTTTTCAGGAAACTGATATTATTGGCATTTCAACACCAGTAACAAAGTGGAATTATCAAATTACAAAAGCTTCAGAAATTCCTGAAGTTATGGCGAAGGCATTTTATATTGCCAAGTCAGGTAGACCAGGTCCGGTATTAATAGATATTACCAAGAATGCCCAAATTGAAAAATTTGAGTTCTCGTATAAGAAATGTACAGTTGTACGAAGTTATAAGCCGGTTCCAAAACCAGAAATGAGTACAATACGGGCTGCTGCAGATTTGATCAATAATGCTAAAAAACCATTTATTGTTTGGGGTCAAGGTGTAATTCTTGGAAAGGCTGAAAAGGAGCTTAAACAATTGGTAGAGAAAGCAGGTATACCTGCTGCATGGACTATTATGGGTGCTTCTGCATTAGATACAGACCATCGCTTAAATGTTGGAATGGTAGGTATGCATGGTAACTACGGACCTAATTTATTGACTAACGAATGTGATGTTTTGTTGGCTATCGGTATGCGTTTTGATGATCGTGTAACAGGCAGGTTGGCAGATTATGCTACGCAGGCAAAAGTTATTCACTTCGAAATAGACCCAGCTGAAATTAATAAAAATGTACATGCTGATGTTGCAGTATTAGGTAATTCTAAAGATACTTTAGGTTTGCTTCTTCCATTAATTAAAGAAAATAAGCACGAGGCTTGGCATAACATATTTAAAGAAAAGTATCAAATTGAGTATGATACAATTATTAATAATGATATTCACCCAACCAAACCTGGTTTAACTATGGGTGAGGTGATTGAGGAGATAAATTTAGCATCAAACAATAAGGCAGTTATTGTTTCTGATGTAGGTCAGCATCAAATGATTGCTTGTAGATATGCTAAATTTTCCCAGACTAAAAGTAATATCACTTCTGGTGGCCTAGGTACTATGGGCTTTGCTCTACCCGCAGCTATTGGAGCCAAAATGGGGGCAATGGATAGAGAAGTAGTTGCAATTATCGGTGATGGAGGTTTTCAAATGACCATACAAGAATTAGGAGTGATATTTCAGCATAAAGTGCCTGTTAAGATTGTTGTTTTAAACAATGAGCATTTAGGTATGGTACGCCAATGGCAAGAGTTATTCTTTGAAAAAAGATATGCTTCAACTGTTATGGTGAATCCAGATTTTGTAAAAATTGCTGAGGGCTATAGTATTGAAGCAAAACGAGTTTCTGAACGTAAAGATTTAAAATCAACTATTCAAAAGATGATGGCTTCTAAAGAACCTTATTTTTTAGAAGTTAAAGTTGAACAAGAAGATAACGTATTCCCAATGATTCCATCAGGAGCTTCGGTTTCAGAAGTTAGATTGAAAAAATAGAAAATGTTATGAATGATTCAAACATACAAGACATTCCAAAAATGCACACAGAGATAGTTCGTAAATCTGAAGAAATCGGATTTACTATGCCATCAGATTTGTATGTTGGTAGCTTTCTTAAAACGCTTATAGCTTCGAAACCTAATGGACGATTTCTGGAAATAGGAACTGGCATAGGCTTAAGTCTGTCGTGGATGATTGAAGGGATGGATAGCAATTCTCATTTAATTTCAGTCGATTATGACAAAGAATTGACAGAAATTGCATTAAGTTATTTCGGTGAGAATGATAGAATTGAACTGATTTGTAAAGACGGTACTCAGTGGATAAAGGAATATGCAGGTGAAAAATTCGATTTAATTTTTGCAGATGCATGGCCAGGAAAGTATAGTGAGATTGATGAAGTTTTGGCTTTAGTGAAAGTTGGTGGATTTTACATTGTAGATGATATGACAAAGCAGCCTAACTGGCCAGAGGGGCATGAAGATAATGTAATTGAATTAACAGCATATTTAGAGAAGCGTGACGATTTTCAATTGACAAAAATGAACTGGTCAACTGGTTTAATCATGGCAGTAAAGAAAAAATAAAAATTAATTAAATAATCCCATAATATTCTTTTGCATAAAAGAAAAGGAAAATGGCTTATGGAAAATCAATGGTTTACAATATCAGTATATTCAGAAAATAATGTTGGATTACTGAATAGGATTTCAGGAATATTTTTAAAGCGACATATTAATATAGAGAGTTTGAATGTCTCTAAGTCAGAGATAGACGATGTATCTAAATTTACCATTGTTGTGAATACTACAGAAAAATGGGTGCATAACATTGTAGGTCAAATAGAGAAGCAGATAGAAGTTATTAAAGCCTTTTATCATACTGATGATGAAACAATTTATCAAGAATCAGCTTTGTTCAAGATTGCATCTGGTCTGCTGTTCGATGAACGTCAAATTCAGAATATAATTAAAGATAATAACGCTCAAATTGTGACTGTTTCAAGAGATTTCTTTGTTATCGCTAAAAGCGGAAGAAGAAGTGAAGTTGATGAAATGCACGATCAATTGAAACCTTATGGTATTATGCAGTTTGTACGTTCAGGCAGAATTTCTGTAACTAAAGATGTTATGCAAATTTCAGCAATACTTAAAGAATTTTAATAACGAATCAATTCAATAATAAATAAAGTAAATATAAAA
>CAXBIJ010000359.1:0-3475 GCA_963975675.1 uncultured Maribacter sp.
GCAGGTAATATTGGTGATAGTTATGCGAAAATGGTTGCAGAGAATGATTTTGAGTATTACGTGTTAGAAATAAGCAGTTTTCAATTAGATGGCATTGTGGATTTTAAACCACATATCGCTGTGATTACGAATATATCGCCAGATCATTTAGATCGGTATGAGTATTCATTTGAAAAGTATATCGCTTCAAAATTCAGAATAGCGGAGAACCAAGACGAAAACGATTATTTGATTTATGATGCAGATGATACTGTTTTGGTAAAGTGGCTAAATGAGCACCCCGTCAAATCAAAATTAATGCCCTTTTCATTGAATAAAGTATTTGAAGAAGGTGCATTTATAGAGCAAAACGAGATAAAAATAAAAACAACAATAGACACTATTAGCATGAATAAAGACGCTTTGGCCCTAGAAGGTCAACACAATGTAAAGAACACGATGGCAGCTGCAACTATTGCAAAATTAGTCGGTATACGTAAGGAAACTATTAGAGCTTGTGTGTCTAATTTTCAAGGGGCTCCCCATCGTTTAGAGAAGGTGTTGAAAATTCATCATGTAGCTTATATAAACGACTCTAAGGCAACTAACGTAAATGCTACCTATTATGCTTTAGATAGTATGAAATCACCAACGGTTTGGATCGTAGGTGGTGTAGATAAAGGCAATGAGTATATGGAGTTGATGCCTTTGGTGCGTGAGAAAGTAAAAGCGATTATTTGCTTAGGAGAGGATAATGAGAAAATTAAACATGTATTTGGTAATGCAGTGGATCTTTTAGTGGAAACATTTGCAATGGAAGAGGCAGTGAAAGTTGCCTATAAAATTGCTGAACGTGGAGATACTGTTTTGTTGTCACCTGCCTGTGCGAGTTTCGATTTGTTTAAAAACTATGAAGATCGTGGAGATCAATTTAAGAACTGTGTAAAGAACCTATAAAGTGTTGAATATACTGCAAAATATAAAAGGAGATAAAGCTATTTGGGCCATTGCGGCACTTCTGGCGCTATTTTCATTTTTACCAGTGTACAGTGCTAGCAGCAACTTGGTGTACGTAGTGGGCAATGGTACCACTGTAGGTCACTTGGTAAAACATGCTGTTCTATTGTTCTTGGGTTTTGGTATTATTTACGGTATTCATAAAATACCAACACATTTTTTTAAAGGGCTTTCTATGATTGCCCTGCCGATTGTTTTGGTGTTGTTAGTTTTTGTTTTGGCTCAAGGCAGTTCTGGTGGTGGTACTAATGATAGCCGATGGATTCGTATACCGTTGGTAGGATTCGGTTTTCAGCCCTCTAACTTGGCAGCAGTCGTATTAATGATTTATGTAGCCAGATATTTTTCTAAGGTTAGAGATATTAAGATTACGTTCAAAGAAAGCATTTTGCCTTTGTGGCTTCCTGTTTTCTTAGTGGTGATGCTAATTTTGCCTGCTAACTTTTCTACTGCAGCAATTATATTTTTAATGGTGATGATATTGTGTTTCTTAGGAGGATATCCTATGAAATATTTGCTAGGAATTGTTGGGGCGGGAGTTTTATTTCTTTCCATTTTCATATTGACAGCAAAGGCGTTTCCAGATTTATTTCCGAATAGGGTAGATACATGGATGAGCCGTATTGACAGCTTTTCAAATCCTGATGATACAGAAGCTAATTACCAAATAGAGAGAGCAAAAATTGCGATTGCAACGGGTGGTATAGTAGGTAAAGGTGCAGGTAAGAGTATTCAAAAGAACTTTTTGCCACAGAGCTCATCAGATTTTATTTATGCCATTATTGTTGAAGAATACGGATTGGTAGGCGGGTTCGGACTCATGTTCTTTTACCTGTTTTTATTGTTCAGAATAGTGGTGGTAGCCAATGGCTGTTCAACCGTATTTAGTAAGCTACTAGTGTTAGGCGTTGGTTTGCCAATAGTTTTTCAAGCAATGATCAATATGGCGGTAGCAGTAGAATTGTTCCCAGTAACGGGTCAGAATTTACCATTGATTAGTAGCGGTGGTACATCGAGTTGGATGACCTGCTTGGCAATAGGAATCATATTAAGTGCAAGTAATAAAAGTATTGTGCAGGAGAGTACTTCTGCACATGATATAGATGAAACCAACCCATTAGAGATTTTAAGTGGGCAATTATAGATTCATCTTATCGGGAGGTGGTACAGGCGGACATATTTATCCAGCCATAGCGATCGCAAATGAATTGAAAAGAAGACATCCTGATGCCGAATTTTTATTCGTTGGCGCGAAGGATAGAATGGAAATGGAAAAAGTGCCACAAGCTGGATATAAAATTGAAGGATTGTGGATTACGGGGATACAACGGAAACTGACCCTTAAAAATTTACTGTTTCCGATAAAATTGATAAGTAGTTTAATGAAAGCAAACAGCATCGTATCGAAGTTTAAACCCCATGCCGTAATTGGCACAGGTGGTTTTGCGAGCGGACCGTTGTTGAAAATGGCAACCGTTAAAGGGATACCATGTGTACTGCAAGAGCAAAATTCTTTTGCCGGTATAACCAATAAACTATTAAAAGATAAAGTGGAGAAAATTTGTGTTGCCTATGATGGTATGGAGCAGTTTTTTCCAAAAGAAAAAATCGTAAAGACAGGAAACCCTGTTCGTTCAGATTTGGTTGAGCTTAAGGCAACAAAAAGTGAAGCTTTAAACTATTTTGAACTTGATGCTAAAAAGAAAACTCTTTTAGTATTGGGCGGAAGTTTAGGCGCTAGACGTATTAATCAACTGGTGGCAGACCATTTAGCATATTTTGAAGAATTGGGGTTGCAAGTTATCTGGCAATGTGGAAAAGGGTATTATGATACATACAAGTCAAATCAGTCTAAAGCAATAAAAGTGCATGCTTTTTTGAATGCGATGGATAAGGCTTATGTAGCTGCCGATTTTATCATTTCTCGTGCAGGAGCAGGAGCGGTTTCAGAATTATGTTTGGTAGGGAAGCCAACCTTTTTTATCCCTTCACCTGTTGTAGCTGAAGATCACCAGACTAAAAATGCATTATCGCTAGTAGGTCATAATGCGGCAATTATGATACATGAGCGTGATTTAAACGAGAAGTTTAAAATGGAGTTTAAAGCAGTATTTAATTCGCCAGAAAAACAAAAAGAATTGTCAATGAACAGTAAGGCGTTGGCATTACCAAATGCAACAGCAGATATCTGTGATGAAATTGAAAAATTATTAAAGTAAAATGAATTTAGAGCAAATACATAGAGTGTATTTCATAGGTGTAGGCGGCATAGGCATGTCGGCCCTAGCGCGCTATTTTGCTTTTATAAATAAAACGGTTGCTGGATATGATAAAACAGAAAGCCCTTTAACACAAGAATTATCGAATTCTGGTATTGCCATTCATTATAAAGATAATTTAGAGCAAATACCCAAAGAGTTTAAAATTCCTGAAAATACACTAATCGTTTACACTCCGGCAGTACCATCAAGTCACTCGG
>CAXBIJ010000360.1:0-3414 GCA_963975675.1 uncultured Maribacter sp.
TTTTTTAGTTTCAGTTTTTGCATGCTGTCAATTGAGCTTTGCACAATATACTTATGAACGAGAATTTCGCATTAGAAAATCTCAATTTCCTTCGGCTGCTCACACCCTAATTGAAAACAACATTGAAGGGGTAAAACGTTTAAAATTTTATCAAGAAACCGACAGTAACAAAGTAAGTTTTAAAGCAAAACTTAAGAAAGATAAACTTTGGTATAATCTAGATTTCGACAAGGAAGGCGTTTTAGAAAAAATAGAAATATTGATTAATTCTACAGATATTCCAAACGATACTTATTTAAATATTGAAAATTATTTGAACAATAATTTCTCAAAATATCGAATCAAAAAGCTTCATCAGCAATATTATTCAAATAATGATACATTGGAAGAAACATTTAAAAAGGCTTTTCAAAACCTAATTTTATCCTCTAACATGTATGAAATTGTTATTGCCGGAAAAAAAGAAAGAGGATATTTAGACTATGAAATTCAATTTGATGCAGATGGTAATTTCAAAAAAATCAGGACAGCGCTTCCGTCAAATTATGATCATGTTCTTTATTAACAAGAAAGGCTTATTCATTTTAAGAGTTTCAAAAACTCAATTCGTGATATTTCTTGTGCTCCTAAACTTTCTAAATGATCGGTGTGTAATTGGCAATCGATAATTTTATATTCCTTTTCTTGTAATTCTTGTGCCAGTTTTATGAAGGCGAATTTAGAGGCGTTCGAAGTTAAACTAAACATACTTTCTCCACAAAACACATGCCCTAAATCTATTCCGTAAAGCCCTCCTACCAACTTATCACCTTCCCATACTTCATATGATTGGGCTATTCCTTTTTCATGCAAATTTAGATATGCCATTTTCATTTGTTCCGTTATCCAGGTGCCATCTTGACCTACTCTATCTACTGATGAACAATATTCTAACACCTCTTTAAAACACGTATTTTTTGTTATCCTAAATCGTTTATCTCGAAGCACTTTTCTCATGCTTTTAGATATTTTAATCTCCTTTGGATATAAAATCATTCTTGGATCCGGACTCCACCATAAAATAATAGAATCTTTATCGAACCAAGGAAAAATACCCTGCTGATACGCTAACAATAACCGCTCTGAAGAAAGATCACCCCCAACTGCCAAAAGCCCATCTGAATTTGCAGTATCCACTGGTGGAAATTCTAAAGCATCGGTTAAAAAAAACAATTGGTGTTGCGGCTTTTCCACTTTTTGTTTCCAAATTAATTAAAAGGTCATAAAACAAAAAACTTGTTTAACCATAAAAGTTAAACAAGTTTTAAAATTATAAAGACAATATGTCCAACTATGATTCTCTAGCTATTTAAAATGGCAAATCATCATGATCTTCTTCGTTTAAATCATCTACTGGTTCAAATGCTTCCATAGGTGCAACCGGAGGCATACTTGCTGACGGTGCTTGCGATAAACCTTCTATACGCCATCCTTGAATAGAGTTAAAGTATTTAACTTCTCCTTGAGGGTTCGTCCATTCACGACCTCTTAGATTAATACTAACTTTTACATCTTGCCCAACTTTATAAGAATTCAACAAATCGCACTTATCTTGAACAAACTCAACCATAATATGTTGTGGATATTGTTCGTCTGTGGTTACTACCAATTCTCTTTTTCTAAACCCATTAGTACCAAAGGTTTGGGTTTCACCGATCAATTTTACTTTACCTTCTATTTCCATCTTGAACTCTTTTTACAATAAAGGTCAAAAATAGGTAAAATGAAGCGGTAATAAAACAACCTGTGCAGATAACAACACAACAATTATTTACATTTTAGGTTATCTTTAGTGTGAGACAACTATTGGATGAACTTTATTCCTAAAAACAAGATTTCCAACATTTTTCTATTGATAGGCTCTTTTATTGTTGTGAGCCTTATCTTATGGAACACTAATAGTTTTTTTAAACAGTTTAAAGAGGAGGAACGGTTAAAAATGGAGATTTGGGCAACGGCACAATCTGAATTTTTACAATCTTCTGAGACCGTAGACTTAGGAAGCCTTCATTTAAAGGTTTTTCAAAACAACACTTCTACCCCAATGATTCTTATTAATAAGGATGAAACCATTAGGGTCAATAATTTTCCGCCGAACAAAGCCAAAGATTCCGTTTATATCCAAAATCAACTAAATAAATTTAAGAACGAGAACATTCCAATTTCCATAGATCAACAAGGGGAACATTTAGCAACGTTATATTACGGTAACTCAGAAGTACTGAATAAATTAAAGTTTTATCCAATTGCATTATTACTTATTATTTTTCTTTTTGCAGCAGTTATATACTTTTTGTTCAAAACCAATAAGGCCTCCGAACAGAATAAATTATGGGCAGGTATGGCTAAGGAAACGGCTCATCAAATCGGAACTCCGTTATCATCGCTCTTAGGCTGGAATGAATTATTAAAGACTGAATTAATAAACCCAAGTATTACTAAAGAGATTGAAAAAGACATTGATAGATTACAAACAATTACCGAGCGATTTTCGAAAATTGGATCATTACCTAAACTTGTAGAGAGTGATATTGTTAAAGAAACACAAGATGCATTTGACTATTTGAAAAGAAGAAGTTCTAAGCTCATTCATTTTTCATTTAACTCAAAAGTAAATCACCTATCCGTTTTACTAAATAGCTCATTGTATAATTGGACTATAGAAAATTTAGTTAAAAATGGTATTGATGCTATGCGTGGTAAAGGTAGTATCGCTATAGAAATCGTTCCCGATGGTAAGTATGTGAATATATTAATCGCAGATACGGGCCATGGTATTCCTAAGAGCAACTATAATAGTATCTTTACACCTGGTTTCACTTCTAAAAAAAGAGGCTGGGGCCTAGGGCTTTCTTTGGTTAAGCGTATTGTTGAAGAATATCATGATGGCAAAATAAAAGTGCTATCGTCTGGCAAAGAAGGTACTATTATGCAAATTTCTCTAAAAGTGTCCCATTGATTATGGCTAAAGAAAAACTCATAGTTATCAAAGAAACCGGATTGAACAACAATTGTCCTGAGTGTTTTAACCAAGATTTGAAGTTGACTTTTTATCAAAAACATACTTATGGTAGTTTTTTTCACAAAACCACTGCGGAATTAAGCAACAAATTGGTTTGTAATACCTGCCATTCGACAATCTACCCTGTTAGCTGGACCGAAGATATTGAACGCATGTTCAACTATTATAAAAAGACAGCTATACCAGAAAAAAAATCCTCTAAGCCAACTTTACTTTTCTACGCGTTGTTATTAACTTTAATAGCGTTAGTTGCTGGTGCTGTTTATTTATATATTTCTGAAACTATTCAATTTTAGCACTTATTGCTTTGGATAGGCTAGTTAACTCTTGGTCAGTTAATTTAACCTTATGTT
>CAXBIJ010000361.1:0-3408 GCA_963975675.1 uncultured Maribacter sp.
ATATTGTAAACACAGAACAACGCCCGAAAATTGATGAATATGATGATTATATTTTCGCGATTTTCAGAATGTTATACATTTCTGAGGAAGATGAGATAGTAGGGGAGCATATTGCAATTATTCTCTTAGAGAATACGGTTTTAGTCTTTCAAGAAGTAAAAGCAGATGTATTTAATGGATTAAGAGAACGTATAACTGGTAAACTAGGTCGTATTAGAGTAAGAGGTGGCGATTACTTGTTCTTTGCTTTATTAGATGCTATAGTTGATAATTACTTTTTAGCTATTGAAAATTTAAACAATAGAATTGACGGTTTAGAAGAAGAGGTATATAACAACCCTAAGCCGATTGTTGCAAAGAATATTCAGCAGTTAAAAAAAGAAGTGCTTAAGATAAGACGTTGGATTTACCCTGTAAAAGAATTGATTAGTAGATTAATAGATTCTGAAAATCCTTTAATCACAAAAGACACTAAGCTCTTTTTAAGGGATGTTCACGATCATACCGTGGAAATTAATGAGAGTTTACAGATTTACCGTGAAATGTCTATGAGTTTAATGGAGATGTACATGAGTAATATGAGTAATAAAATGAATGAGGTAATGAAAGTATTGACTATTATGGCCTCTATTTTTATACCACTAACTTTCATTGCGGGCATTTATGGAATGAACTTTGACCACATGCCAGAATTACATTATAAAAACGGATACTACTATGTCTGGGCAGTTATGATTGCGCTCTTTATTGGAATGATGTTCTACTTTAAAAAGAAAAAGTGGTTGTAAAACATCTGATAGTTTTTTTAGTTTAATGTTCAATACTCCTTTCGATTAATTTCTATTCCATCAAAAAATAAATTTAATGGGTTACAATTGATTCCCATTTTCATATACCTTGAAGTTATCTAAGAACATAGATATGAGCGATTAGTTTTCTTATTCAAAATTTAAATTTAGAAACGAAAATTGAATCGATTAAAAACTAAAATAAAAATATATGAAAATTAAAACTGTTTATATTACAATGGCAGGTCTGTTTTTGGTTTCAGGAACCTTATTGGCACAAGAAAATAACCAAGAAGTATTGGATACTAAAATTTCTAAAACGTATACCGTAAATAACGGGTCCAAATTGATAAAAAGTACAGTTGAAATCACAACTCAAAGGTTAAATAGTGTTGAAAGTGAAGAGGAAGATGCAGGTAAAATAGATCAAGATAGGGTCGTAGATAGTATATCTACTATTATAAAAACTGTTCAAATTGATAATGATGAAGATGATGAATTTGATGAAAAAATAGTTTTCAGTTATGAATCTCAAACTCCAGAGGATTTTGTGTTGGTGTCAAGAAACAACGAATTAGTAGTTGCAATGAATGATGGGGATAATCTTAAAATTGTTGAGAATATAAAATTAACCTCAAAACAATCAATGGATAATAAGACCACCTATATTTTTACCAATGATAATGGTGACAATTTAGAATTTTTAGTACAAGAATATAGTACATCAATAGGTACCACCGTGCGAGTTGAGTAATATTTTTTTTACATAATATATTATCAAGAGCCGTTAAAAACGGCTCTTTTTATGTTTAAAAATCAAAATTAATCGAACAAATTAGAAGACAAATAGCGGTCTCCTCGATCACAGACTATGGAGACAATTACACCTTGTTCTATTTCTTCAGCTAAACGTAAAGCAACAGTAGCGGCTCCGCCACTACTCATTCCAGAAAAAATTCCTTCTTCTTTGGCAAGTCTTTTTGCCATAGATTTAGCTTCTTTCTCATTAACTTCCATTATTCTATCTACTTTTTTAGCATCGAAAATCTTCGGTAAATATTCTTTTGGCCATTTACGTATTCCAGGTATACTTGCATTGTCACATGGTTGCACCCCTACAATCTGTATGTCATTATTCTTTTCTTTTAAAAAAGTTGAAGTGCCCATTATTGTTCCTGTAGTACCCATAGAGGAAACGAAGTGCGTTATTTTGCCATCTGTATCTTTCCATATTTCAGGGCCAGTGGTTTTATAATGTGCTTTCCAGTTATTGGGGTTTCCGAATTGGTTCATCATAATGTAACCTTCGTTTGCAACTTTACTTTCTGCATAATCGCGCGCACCTTCTATACCGACTTCTTTAGATGTTAACGTGACCTTTGCACCATAGGCGCACATTGTTTGCACGCGTTCTACAGTGGCATTTTCAGGCATCACTAATTCAATATCCAATCCGTAAATACCAGCTATCATTGCCAAAGCAATGCCAGTGTTACCACTAGTGGCTTCAATAAGTTTATCGTTTGTGCTGAAATCTCCTCTTTCAATTCCAGTTTTAATCATATTATATGCTGCACGGTCTTTTACACTGCCACCAGGGTTGTGACCCTCCATTTTAAAATACAACGAGACATTAGGATTAGTATTAAGAACTCTTGATTTTACCAAAGGAGTATTGCCAATAAGGGAAAGTATAGAATTAGACATTGGGTAGCGTTTTAATTTTAATTTCAGGGGTATGAAAAACAGTTGAATTAGGAGGAACAGAGGCTGTAATCCAAGCATTTCCACCGATGACACTATTAGCTCCAATAATCGTATCACCTCCTAAAATTGTTGCATTTGCATAAATTGTAACGTTATTTTCTATTGTAGGGTGGCGTTTTGTTTTTTGAAGATTTTTAGCAACAAAAAGTCCGCCTAAGGTTACCCCTTGATATATTTTTACATCATTCTTTATGATAGCAGTTTCACCAATTACGACACCTGTTCCGTGATCGATGTGAAATGATTTCCCAATTTTTGCTCCGGGATTAATATCTACTCCAGTTTGCCTATGAGCATATTCAGTCATTAATCTTGGTACAAGTGGGAAACCGAATTTGTAAAGTTCATGTGCTAAACGATATACAGAAATGGCATAAAAACCAGGATAAGCCATATATACTTCCTCAATAGATAATGAGGCTGGATCACAATTTACGGTTGCTTCAGCATCAAGATTTAGGCTTTCTAAAATTTGCGGTAGTTGTTCTACATAATTCTCCCATACTTTCTTGCAAGGCTTTTCACTCTGCCAGCAAGCCAAATCTACAAGCTCATCGAACTGTGTTTGAAGTTTACTTAAATTGTCTGCAACAGGAGTTTCTATATCGAAGAGGGTATAAAAAAGAAGGTCTGTAAAGTGTTCTACATTTCTTTTTAAACGAAATCTAAGGTTAGGCTGTTTTTTGTGTGCGTTTATTTTGTCGATTATTGATCGATGGTCCATGGTTCTACATTAGTTAATCAAAATTAACCAAATAACTAAAAGTACTTCTCTTCTATTGGTTAACTTTAGCTTAAAATCACAAGAGCTAGGTCGTATGTTAGAAACGAATATTACAAAGAGTACCTTCCA
>CAXBIJ010000362.1:0-3400 GCA_963975675.1 uncultured Maribacter sp.
GTGATGATATTCGATTAGAACCTATAATGTTAGATAAGGCAATGTCTATAGAGGAGCTATTAAGTTTTTATATGGGGAAAAACACTCCCGATAGGCAAAAATTCATTATAAATAACCTTAAAGTTGAAGTTGACTTAATTAAGGATAAAGTAGTATAAACTAAATACGATTGCTTCTTAATGGAAGAAAATGACGATTTGAACGAAGAAATTAACGAGAACCTTTCCGAAGAAAATAATGCTAATTCAGATTCTTCTGATGCTTTAACTAGGGTCAGTGGTATGTATAAAGATTGGTTTTTGGATTATGCATCGTATGTAATTTTAGAACGAGCAGTACCTGCGATTGAAGATGGTTTTAAGCCAGTGCAGCGTAGAATCATGCATTCTTTAAAGGAGTTAGATGATGGTAGATACAACAAGGTTGCCAATGTTGTAGGTCATACCATGCAGTACCACCCGCATGGTGATGCTAGTATTGCTGATGCCATGGTCCAAATCGGGCAGAAAGATTTATTGATAGATACCCAGGGTAACTGGGGTAACATATTAACAGGTGATAGAGCGGCTGCATCTAGATATATTGAAGCCAGGCTATCTAAATTTGCCCTTGAAGTTGTTTTTAGTCCTAAAATTACTGAATGGCAGTCTTCCTACGATGGTAGAAAGAAAGAGCCGGTGAATTTACCGGTAAAGTTTCCGTTATTATTAGCGCAAGGAGCAGAGGGTATTGCGGTTGGACTTTCTACTAAAGTGTTATCCCATAATTTTATTGAACTTATTGATGCTTCTATTAAGCATTTAAAAGGGCAAAAATTTAAGATATATCCCGACTTTCCAACGTCTGGTATTATAGATGTTACAAATTATAATGATGGATTAAGGGGAGGGAAGATTAGGGTTCGTGCTAAAATTTCTCAATTAGACAAGAATACACTAGTAATCAATGAGATACCATATGGAACTAATACTAGTAGTTTAATAGATTCTATATTAAAGGCAAATGACAAGGGCAAGATTAAAATCAAGAAAATTGAGGATAATACTGCTGCTGATGTTGAAATTTTAATTCATCTTCCGTCTGGTATTTCGCCAGATAAAACTATTGATGCGCTCTATGCTTTTACCGCCTGTGAATCTTCAATATCTCCCCTAGGTTGTATTATAGAGGATAACAAGCCTTTGTTTATTGGTGTTACCGACATGCTTAAAAGGTCTACAGATTCTACTGTAGAGCTATTGAAAATGGAGCTTGAAATTCAATTAAGTGAATTAGAAGAGCAGTGGCATTTTGCTTCGCTAGAAAGAATTTTTATTGAAAATCGTATCTATCGAGACATAGAGGAGGAAGAAACTTGGGAAGGCGTAATTAGTGCCATTGATAAGGGGTTAGCTCCATTTACCAAACACTTAAAACGAGCGGTAACAGAGGAAGATATTACTAGACTTACAGAAATTCGAATTAAAAGAATTTCGAAATTTGATTTAGATAAGGCTCAGCAATATCTAGAGAGTCTACAGGAGCGTATTGCCGAAGTGAAAAATCATCTTGCTAATTTAATCGAGTTCGCTATAAATTACTTTAAGAATTTAAAAGATACTTACGGTAAAGATAGAGGTCGTTTAACGGAAATTAGAGTATTCGATGATATTGAAGCGACAAAGGTGGCTATTAGAAATACTAAGCTTTATGTGAATAAGGATGAAGGGTTTGTGGGTACATCACTTAAAAAAGATGAATATGTTACTGATTGCAGTGATATAGACGATATTATAATGATAACCAATGAAGGGAAAATGATGGTTTCTAAAGTAGATTCCAAGATTTTCGTTGGTAAGGGTATTATTCATGTTGCTGTTTTCAAGAAGAAAGATAAGCGTACAATTTATAACTTGGTTTATAAAGATGGTAAGGGTGGACCTACCTATATTAAACGATTTAATGTTACCAGTATTACAAGAGATAGAATTTATGACCTAACGACTGGCAAACCTGGCTCTCAGGTATTGTATTTTTCCGCTAATCCTAATGGTGAAGCTGAAGTAATCACAGTGTTGTTACGACAAGTCGGTAGTATTAAAAAGTTGAAGTGGGATCTTGACTTTACTGATGTAATAATTAAAGGAAGAGCATCAAAGGGAAATATAGTTACAAAGTACTCGGTTAAACGAATTGAATTAAAAGAGAAAGGAGTATCGACTTTAAAGCCACGGAAAATTTGGTTCGACGATGTTGTTCGTAGATTAAATGTAGATGGTAGAGGCGAGCTTCTTGGAGAATTTAAAGGTGATGATTTGTTGTTGGTAATCAATCAAAAAGGTGTTGCAAAAACATTTTTACCTGTGCTAACATCTCGCTTTGATGATGATATGATTGTGCTTGAAAAATGGATTCCAGAAAAGCCAATTTCTGCTATTTATTGGGAAGGTGAAAAAGAGCGTTTCTATGTTAAAAGGTTTGTAATTGAGAACGAGAATAAAGAGGAATTGTTTATTTCTGAGCATCCTAAATCATATTTAGAACTGGTTTCGACTGACTGGAGGCCTTTGGTAGAAATTGAATTCCCTAAGCCTCGAGGTAAAGACGCTAAAGATAATGAATCAATTGATATAGAGAATTTTATAGCCATAAAAGGAATTAAAGCTTTAGGTAATCAATTCATTACCGAAAAGGTTAAAAATATTAATTTATTAGATCCATTACCATTTGAACCTGTAGTTCCTGAAAAAGCAGAGGATATTGAAGTAGTAGATGAAGAGGCCGTTGAATCTAACGATGAAAATGATAATGAAGATTCAGGTAATGAGCTACCGCCAGATGAACCTAAAACCTTGTTTGATTAAAATTTAATATGAAAAAATTCTTTGAAGAGTTTAAGAATTTTGCCATTAAAGGCAATATGATTGATTTGGCTATTGGTATAATTATAGGAACAGCATTCAATAAGGTGATAAGTGCTTTGGTATCTAAAGTTATTATGCCTCCACTTTCATTGCTTACTGATGATGTGAATTTAGCCAACAAAAAGTGGGTTTTAAGAGAGGCTAGCAAAAAGGTTGAGGAAGTTGCAGTTGGTTACGGTGAATTAATAGAGTCCTTGATTGATTTTGGAATTATAGCCTTAACGATTTTTGTTATGGTCAAGTTTATAAATCGGTTTAAAGAAAAATCTGAAGATCCTGCTAATAAAGAGGTGGAGACACCTAAAAACATTGCGTTGCTTGCGAGTGTTGAGAGTTTGTTAAAAGAGCAGAACGAAATTCTTAGAAGCAAGCAATAATACAATATGTTTAATAATTGAATTGCTTTATCATAAAATAGAGACTTAAGATTGGACAATTCTTTCTATAAATGCTTTTATAACTACATTTACAAAAATTTTTAATTAATGGATTTTACC
>CAXBIJ010000363.1:0-3396 GCA_963975675.1 uncultured Maribacter sp.
CTTTTAATATTTTAATATACAAATCTATACCCTCTTCAATTTCCTGAACATAAATAAATTCGTTGGCAGAATGTGATCGTGTACTATCACCAGGGCCTAATTTTAGTGATTGACAACTTAACGCCGCTTGATCCGAAAGTGTAGGTGAACCATAGGTTGTTCTACCTAAAGAAATACCCGATTTCACTAACGGATGATCTATATTTATCTTAGATGAATTGAGACGTAAAGATCGCTCCTTTAGTTCGCATGGGGCATCCTTCTTTAATAAATCTGCAATTTCCTTATTTGAATAAGAATCGTTTACCCGTACATCAACTACCATATCTACTTGTGCCGGTACTACATTATGTTGCGAACCTGCACTTATTTGGGTAACAGTCATTTTCACATCACCTAGTGCTTCAGAAGTTTTTGTGAATTTGTAATTTTTGAACCATTCTAAAACGGCAATAGAATTATAAATTGAATTATCTGCATTTGGGTGTGCGGCATGTGACGGAGTTCCTTTTACAACAGCATCAAAAACAATTAGTCCTTTTTCAGCAATGGCAAGTTGCATTAAGGTGGGTTCGCCCACAATTGCAACATCAATTTGTGGTAGCTTCGGTAGTAAACCGCGCAAGCTGTTTTCCCCAGCGTTTTCTTCTTCGGCCGAGGCCACCATCAAAATATTATGATTTAAGTTTTCGGCGTGATAATAATGAACAAAGGTTGCTAAAAGAGATACTAAAGGTCCGCCCGCATCATTACTTCCCAAACCAAATAATTTTCCATCCTCAACATGAGGGTGAAAAGGGTCTTTCGTATAAGCAGTATTTGGTTTTACAGTATCATGATGTGAATTTAATAGTAGGGTAGGTTTAGAATCATCCCAGTGCTTATTCTTAGCAATTATGTTGTTGAGGTCACGTTCGGTTGGTATGTTGAAAGTAGCTAACCAAGTTTGAATTGCATCAGCTGTTTTATCCTCTTCTTTAGAAAAAGATTCTATTGAAATCAACTCTTTCAATAATTCTATTGCACTTTCTGTAAGTTCTGTTTGATTCATTTTATAAAGTTAATGTGGTGAACATTTCAGAGTTTTTATCTAACATGGAGTCATCACCTAAGCATACTTTTTGCACATCATTCTCTAATGCATGAAAGCAATTATGAAGTTTTGGTAACATACCATCCGCTATTATTCCTTGGGATAATAATTCTTTGTATTTGGCAGTATTTATATTTTTAACTACGCTGTAATCATCAGTAATATCTAATAAAACGCCTTTTTTCTCAAAGCAATAATAGAGGGTCGTGTCAAAAATTGATGCCATGCCAATTGCAATTTCAGACGCAATGGTGTCAGCGTTGGTATTTAATAATTGTCCGGAACCGTCATGCGAAAGAGCACAGAAAACAGGAGTAAGGTTTATTGATAAAAGATTCTTAAGTAAATCAGAATTTACGCCATCAATATCGCCAACAAAACCGTAATCAATATCTTTTACTGGTCTTTTATGTGCTTGTATGCTGTTACCGTCAGCACCACTTAAACCTATTGCATTTATTTTTTTAGACTGTAGCTGAGCAACAATTTTCTTGTTGGCTAAACCACCGTATACCATGGTAATAATATCTATTGTTTCAGTATCGGTAATACGCCTTCCATCAATCATTTTAGATTCAACACCCAGTTTGGCTGCGAATTGTGTGGCTAATTTTCCGCCGCCATGTACCAATATTTTAAGGCCTACTAATTTTGAAAAGGCAGTAAGAAATATATTTAGTCCATTTTCATCTTCTATGACATTGCCACCAATTTTTACTATGGATAGTTTCTCTTTCATTTTATGCATTTAAAATTCCTCCATCAATTGTCATTGCTGATCCCGTTATCCATGAGGCATCATTTGAAACTAAAAATAAGGCAAGATTTGCAATATCATTAGGTTCACCTAGTCGATTTAATAATGTTTTGCTAGCTGCACTTTCAACAGCTTTTGTTGGGTCTTTAAAAGCTTTTGCAGATTCCCAAAGTAGGGGTGTGTCTACTGGCCCAGGGCATATGGCATTTACCCTAATTTGGGGAGCGTATTCAACCGCCATTTGTCGCATTAATGCAAGTGAGCCTGCTTTTGAGGCGCAATATGCAGGATGATTCGGAAAACTTTTATAGGCCGCTATCGAAGCATTGATTAAAATAGATGAACCTTCGTTTTTTTGGAGTTCAGGAATTGCATATTTTGATAAATAGAAAATGGAAGACAAGTTGGTATCCATAGTATTTTTCCACACGTCATCCGGTAGTTCGGTAACGCTTCCAATTCCTAAAACACCAGCGTTCATTGCAAGGATGTCTAATCTTCCAAAATGTTCTATGGCCGAATTAACAAGTTGCTCATTGTAGCCTGAATTTCTAACATCACCAGCCATAAAAATAGCGTGCTCACCTAATTCTTTTTCTAATGCTTTGCCACGTTCTTCATCTCTACCCGATAAAATGACCTTAGCCCCATTTGTAACAAAAGTTTGCGCTATGGCTTTGCCCATACCGCTGGTTGCTCCTGTAATAATTGCTACTTTGTTCTCGAGTTTCTGCACTATTTTTTACTTTAAATCTTCTAGTATTTTCTTTAAAACTAATTGAGCGGCAAACGTTCTATTATTAGCTTGTTCAATAACTAAGGATTGTTTGCTATCTAATACTTCATCAGCTACGACCACATTTCTACGAACAGGAAGGCAGTGCATGAATTTGGCACTACCTAATTTCTTTAAGGTCATTTGCCAGGTTTTATCTTGTGATTTTATTTGCCCGTAGTCAGTGTAGCTGCTCCAATTCTTTACATAAACGAAATCAGCATTTTCTAAAGCTTTATCTTGATCGTGTTCAATCTTAGAATCTTTGGTAATATCCGGGTCTAATTCATAACCTACCGGATGGGTAATTACAAAATCGGCATTTTGTTTCTGCATCATTTGAACAAATGAATTGGCAACGGCATGTGGCAGAGCTTTTGGGTGAGGTGCCCAAGAAAGAACCACTTTTGGATTGTTTTTAAATTTCTGTTCCTCCATCGTAATCGCATCTGTAAGTGCCTGTAAAGGATGACCAACAGAGCTTTCCATATTTACGATTGGGACATTGGCGTATTTTTTAAAACCGTTTAAAACTTCTTCAGCTTCATCCATTTTTTTATCAACTAAACCAGCAAAAGCACGTATGGCAATAATATCGCAGTATTGAGAAATTACTTGTGCAGCTTCTTTTATATGTTCAGAAGTACCTTGGTCCATAATAGTGCCATCAGCATATTCTAGCGCCCAACCTTCACTTCCAAAGTTCATAACAATAACTTCCATGCCCAAATTCATAGCTGCTTTTTGAGTACTAAGGCGAGTACGTAGTGA
>CAXBIJ010000364.1:0-3383 GCA_963975675.1 uncultured Maribacter sp.
TATTTATGGATTTCCAGGTGCTCAAGTTGCTATCACGCGAAATAATAAAATAGTGTATTTAGAGTCTTTTGGTAAAGCAGATATTGATGCTGAAATTGCTGTTGATGATAATTCACAATTTAGAATTGCAAATTTATCAAAGCCTATAACCTTAACTGCAATTTCAAAACTTGTAGCAGATGGTCAATTATCATTAAATGATCGTGTATTTGGGCCTTCATCAATTTTAGGAACAGAATTTGGAGTCTTGCCCTACGATTCTGAAGAAGAATCTATCACTATTGAACACCTTATTGAGCACACCAAAGGTATTAGATGAAAGATCATTGGCCTCTTCACCAGGTAGTACCTACGGATTTTCAAATTTCGGATACAGTCTTTTAGGTCGTGTTATCGAGAAAGTTACCGGCAAATCTTATGAGTCTTACGTTAAGGAATTTATATTAGCCCCTATGGAAATAACGAAGATGACGATAGGTGTAAATAGTAAATCTGAAAGCACAGCACAAGAGGTTACCTATTATACCAACTTTTCTAATCCATATATAAATCCATATGGCTTTAATCTTAAGCGAATGGATTCTCATGGTGGATGGATAGCTTCTGCAAAAGATTTAGCATTATTTGCAATGAAGTCTGACAATGAAGCCTCAATTCCTGACTTATTAGACCCTATATATAAACTTAGCTATTTAAAAAGAGAAAGTTGGAATCATAATGGCTATTTACCCGGAAGTATAAGCGTATTACAAGTCGGCTACCCCACTTCATATGTTGTGTTGGTCAATAAAAGTGCACCAGACTATCTTGAAATTATTCAGGCAATTCGAAATTTTATGAGAGGAAAAGTAGAAGGCCGAACAGAATGGCCAAAAACAGATGTGGTGAATGACCTTTAATTTAAACCAATTTTAGTAGATTACTTATTACCAATAAATAACCTTAAACCATGAGAAAATCGCTTTTAATCATTGCTTTATTATCCATAAGTTTTATGTATTCACAGGCACATAGCCATTTATCAGCTATGCCTTTATCTTTTCCAGAAATTCCCGGATATAAAAGTTTAAAAACTGATTTACATATACATACCGTTTTTTCTGATGGATATGTTTGGCCTAATATTCGTGTCATGGAAGCCTTACGAGACAATTTAGATGCTATCTCACTTACCGAACATTTAGAGTATCAACCTCATCTAAACGATATTCCACACCCAGATAGAAATAGGTCTTATACCATTGCGTTAGAAGAGGCTAAAGAACACGATTTACTTATTGTTCATGGTTCTGAAATTACCAGAAGTGCACCAATGGGGCATAATAATGCCGTCTTTATAAAGGATGCAAACCCTATTTTACAAGATAAAGCAGAAGATGCTTTTGCAGAGGCCAAAAAACAAGGTGCATTTGTATTTTGGAACCATCCAGCATGGCATAATCAAGCACCACAAGGCAACCCGATTCTAAGCGATTTTCAAAAAGAACGAATTAAAAAAGGAGAGCTGCATGGTATAGAAGTAATTAATTCGGTGGATTATGCGCAAGAATCCCTTGCTTTAGCTTTAGAACATAATTTAACTATCATGGGTACCAGTGACATTCACGGACTCATTGATTGGGATTATACAGAAAAAGGAAATCAACGACCTATTACCTTGGTTTTTGCAAAAGAACGAAATAGTACCAGCCTGCAAGAAGCATTATTTGCTGGTAGAACTGTTGCTGTTTACAATGATTTATTGGTAGGCAAAGCAGAATTTCTAGTACCGCTTTTAAAGGCGAGTATTACTGTAGAAAATGCTAGTTATGCCAAAAACACTCAAGTATTAGAAGTAGAATTAAAAAATGTGACTAGTAGTGATTTACTCTTTCAAAACGAATCTGAATACTCCTTTTATGACAGTTCGCCGGTTTTTGAAATAAAAGCAGGTGACACAAAAAAAGTAGCTATAAAGACATTGGTTCACAAAGATGAAATCACTTTAAGTTTGAAAGCTCTAGGATGTTTTACTGCACCGAAAACACAGCCTATAATTCAATGGAAAATTAAGACGAAATAGCATTCAACAACTGTCATTTCTTGGTTACACCTCCATGTCAAAATGATTATGGTAGGCTTTCCTTGAATTAAAACCAGTTATTCTTTACCATCCACATAATCTTGTAGGTAGGCAAAACGTTCGGTCAATTTTCCATTTTGAGTCATGCGTGCTCTTTGTAGCACTCCATCTTTATCATCATTGAAAAAGGCAGGGATTACATTTTTAATGAATGCCTCACCGAAGCCTTCACTTGCATCTCTAGGAAGCTCGCATGGTAAATTATCAACTGCCATTACAGCAATAGCATCTTTATGTTTAAAATCTGTTTCAGATTCAGAAGCTGCATTATAGCCGTAAATAGGCTCTGCAATAGTTGAAGGTCGTATGGTTGTGGCAACAGGGCCATCAATATCACAGCTCACATCGGCAACAACACGAATTTTAAAATCAGGATGTTTAGCATCTTCCCTGGTATAAAGATAGGGTGAGCCTTGACCATAAAAGTGACCTGCTATATAAAAATCGGTCAACTTTGCAAATCGAAAGAAGTTAGACTTATATTCTGCCGGGTTAGCAAAGAAATCGGCTTTACTACCGCGAACACCATCTTTTCTTTTATTGTAATCTCCTGCATCTATTTGACAATATACAGGTTCATTAAATGTTTCTTCAAGATACTCAGAAATGGTTACGCGACGCATACCCATACCATCTAACATTTCCCTAGCACCATTTCCTACTCTACCTTTACCGGTCAACAGAACTTTTATACTTGGTAACCTAAGTTTTTTAAGCTCGGCAATTAACGCTTCTTGGTCAGCCAAATCGTTAGCTTTTGGCAAATTGAACAATCCGAATTTAAGTCCATATGCTCTAAAACCATTATAGGCGCCAACAATACCTGCATACCTACCAAATGCAACCACACGCTGTTGTTGCTTATTAGTTATAACCTCGTGATCATACAGTTCAATATTCTTATCTAAAACCGCCTGTAGCAAATCTCTATTATAAGGTTGCTTTTTAATGGTGTGTGAAAAGAAAAAATATTTTTTGTTTGGAATTAATGCATCGATTGGAACTTCTTTTACACCTAAAAGCACATCACAATCTTCCATTTCATCGGCAACGGTAATGCCTAGTTGCTTGTACATATCATCAGAATACGCACGAATAGGTGATGGTTCTACTATTAATATCGCTTTTTTATGTGACTTTAAGACTTTTTGACATGCCAATGGTGATAGCACTACACGCTTATCTGGCGGATTTTTACGTTCTCTTATGATTCCGAACTTCATATATGGTTTGGTATAAATATTGCACTAAATTATACAAT
>CAXBIJ010000365.1:0-3368 GCA_963975675.1 uncultured Maribacter sp.
ACGAAAAAAAATGAAGGTCGTTTGATTAAAAATAATAGTAATTACCTATTAATTTCTTTTACCTCTACTACTAAGGCGATTAATGCTTCATTGGCCATTAAAAAGGTATTTTCTGAATCTAAAACTAAACAATTGCGTATTGGGGTAAGTGCAGGTGTACCCGTTACCAGAGAATATGGCTTTTTTGAAGAAACAATTAAAACCTCCAAGCGATTAACCGCTATTTCAAAACAACAAATTGTCATCACTACTGAAGTAAAGGAATTGTATGAAAGTGAAAACCTCAACCATCGCTTAGAATCAGAAGAAATTATAACCTTATCCTTTCAAGATGAAAAATTTTTAAAGGACTTGATGAATTATTTGGATGCGGAGTGGCAAAATCCTGATTTAGGTGTAGATGATTTTTGTAGTCATTTAGGTTTGAGTACCTCGCAACTGTATCGCAAAATTAAAAGTGTTCTACATAGTTCAACCAATAATTTGATCCTTGAGTATCGAATGGATGAGGCGTTAAAATTATTACACAAAAAAGATCTGAATATATCTGAAATTGCCTTTGAAACTGGGTTTAATAGTGCGGCATACTTTACTAAATGCTTTCATAAGAAATATGGAATATCCCCCTCGTCATTACTTAAGAAAATATAATAAACCTTATGCTTTGAACGAAAAGTGATAGTGTTTGGTTGAATTGTAGAATCTACTGTAAGAAAGCATGACTAGTTTTGGTATAGACAACCTAAACCATCAATATCATGAAAAAAATCAGTATTCTCATTTACGGCATTTTAGCTTATATCATTTTTCTGGTTTCATTTCTCTACGCAATAGGCTTTGTGAATAATCTCTGGGTTCCTAAAGGTATTGACTCTGGTATTAATACGGATATAGTGACCGCATTAGTAATGAATATCAGCCTATTGAGTTTATTTGCCGTTCAACATAGCGTTATGGCTAGACCTGCCTTTAAAAATTGGTGGGTTAAAATAATTAGTAAACCTGCCGAAAGAAGCACATATATTCTATTGACCAGCTTAGCATTATTACTCATTTTTTGGAAATGGCAACCTATGACTGATACAGTTTGGACAGTTGAAAATAGTACCATTGCAATAGGTATACAAGTTCTTTATTTTATAGGATGGTTAATTGTATTATTATCCACTTTTATGATAAGTCATTTCGAACTCTTTGGTCTTACGCAAATTGTAGACAATTTTAATAATAAAGTTTCAAAATCTCCATCCTTCCAAGTGAACTATTTCTACGGATTGGTTCGGCATCCAATTATGTTGGGTTTTTTAATCGCATTTTGGGCAACCCCAACCATGTCTACAGGGCACTTACTATTTGCTGTAGTAACTACTATTTACATTCTGGTAGCAGTAAAATTCTTAGAAGAAAGAGACCTCAAAAAAGCATTGGGAGACACCTATGTTTCTTATCAAAAAAAGGTTCCAATGCTTATTCCATTTACAAAATTATTTAAACAATAATCACTTTAAAATCAACATATTATGAACAAATCACTTTTTGAACGTCTAGGAGGTAGAGCAGGAATCTCCACAATAGTTGATAATACTGTTACTATCCATATGGAAAACCCGGCTGTTAGTGCTAGGTTCTTACCTTTTAAGGATCAACCGGAACGTCTGGCTATAATTAAAAGTCATACTATCGACTTTTTTAGTGCCGGTAGTGGCGGACCAGCAACCTATACCGGAAAGGATATGGTCACTGCCCATACAGGGATGAATATTAGCGCAGGAGAATATATGCATGTGATGGATGATATTTTCAAAGCTTTAGATCAAAACGGTATTGATGAGGAATCTAAAAAGGATGTCCTTTCGATATTATGGTCCTTAAAAGGTATGATGATAGGAAAATAAAAGTAGTACCACTAATTACAACAAGATAAAACCATGAAAAATCAACAGGAACCAATAACGGCAGAATTAATTTCACAATTAAAAAGTAAAATAAAAGGTAAGGTAATCTCACCTTCTGATGCTTCTTATGATGAAACACGTAAAATATACAATGCCATGATTGACAAGCGCCCTGGTGCTTTTGCTATCTGCACGAATGTACATGATGTGAAAGCAGCAGTTGATTTCGGTAGAGATAACAATTTACTCGTTGCAATTAGAGGTGGTGGTCATAATGGTGGTGGACTTGGATTATGTGATGGCGGATTGGTCATTGACTTATCTCGTCTTAAGTCTATTTCTGTGAATACTGAAAATAATACGGTAAAAGTTGGTGGTGGTTGTATTTGGAATGAAGTGGATAACGCTACCCATGAGCACGGACTTGCAATACCTTCTGGGATGGTTTCTTCCACTGGAGTTGGTGGACTTACCCTTGGTGGCGGTGTTGGGTATTTGGCGCGTAAGTATGGCCTTACCATAGATAATTTATTAGAAGCAGAAATGGTTTTAGCTGATGGTTCAATTGTTACTACTAATAAAAATAAACATTCAGATTTGTTTTGGGCAATTCGTGGTGGTGGCGGTAATTTTGGCGTAGTTACCGAGTTTACGTTTAAGGCACATAAACTTAAAACCGTGTATGGTGGACCAACTCTTTGGCCTATTGAACAGGTGGAAGAAATTATGGAATGGTTTGATGGTTTTATACGAACAGCTTCAGAGGATATCAACGGATTTATCGCTACTATGGTAATTCCTGAATCACCGTTTCCTGCCCATTTACATAATAAAAAGTTCTGCGGTATTGTTTGGTGCTATGTTGGTGATATGGCGAAGGCAGAAGAAGCTTTTGCTCCTATTTTAGCTAAAAATCCAATATTCGCACATGTAGGGGAAATGCCTTACCCCGCTATTCAAACTATGTTCGATGGTTTATTGCCGACGGGTATGCAATGGTACTGGCGTGCCGACTTCTTTAATTCACTAAACGCAGACATTCGTGCACAACATTTAAAATTTGGCTCAACGATACCAACCCCATTATCTCAAATGCATTTATACCCAATTACAGGTGCAGCAAGTAGAGTAGGAGCCACCGATACACCATGGGCATATCGTGATGCAGAATATTGTGGTGTATACATTGGTGTTGATCCCGACCCAAAGAATGCAAATAAAATTACAGAGTGGTGTAAAGGTTATTATGAAGCACTACACCCTTATTCTGCAGGTGGCGCTTATTCTAATTTTATGATGGATGAAGGGCAAGAACGGGTGCAAGCCAGCTACAAGCAGAATTATACGCGATTGGCCACTATCAAACACCAATATGATCCTAACAACTTTTTTAGAGTGAATCAAAATATTATTCCGAAATCGTAATTTAAAGTGTTAAAACTTTTTATTGATCCAGGTTGATCATTCAATACA
>CAXBIJ010000366.1:0-3367 GCA_963975675.1 uncultured Maribacter sp.
TGTTATACATACTGATTTTGAAAAAGGATTTATTAGGGCAGAGGTAATTTCCTATAATGATTACGTAACTTTTGGTAGTGAATCAAAAGTGAAAGAAGCTGGTAAAATGAGAGTTGAAGGCAAAGAATATATCGTAAAAGATGGCGATGTAATGCATTTCAGGTTTAATGTTTAATGCTCATAAATTGTTAAGCGGTTTCTTAACAATTTTAATTCTCGTTCTAATCGATTGACTTTTTCTATCATATAGTTGAGAGAATCTATACCTTCCATGTTGATGCCTAAATCTCGGTGTAATCTATAGATTCTTTCAATTTCTATTATAAAATGTGACTGAACGTATTTTTTGTTTTCAATAAATTGAACCTCAATCATACCATATTCCAATAAATCGTCAATAAAATCTATTGGAGTTTGTGTCTGTTCACAGTAGTGTTCTATTAGAATAAAATTCTCTGAATCCATAATTATTGTAATTCTGAAAGTTGCTTGAATAATTCCTTTTCTTTAGCTGAAAGGTTTGTAGGCATTGAAACTTTGTAGGTTATATATAAATCCCCATGAGTACCTTTTTTCTTGTATACTGGCATACCTTTTCCTTTTAGCTTAACCTTTGTGTCAGTTTGAGTTTCTGGTTTAACCCTTAATTTTACTTTGCCTGTTAAAGTTTCAACCTCAATTTCACCACCTAAAATGGCTTCATATAAAGTGATGTTATGGTTTTTATACAAATCATTACCTACTCTTTGAAAAGAGGTGTTATTGTTAATTTCAAAAGTTAAGTACAAGTCTCCTTTGGGGCCTCCATTAACACCTTCGCCACCATAACCAGTAATTTTAATAGTTTGGCCATCTTCGACTCCTGCAGGTATAGTGATTCTTATTTTCTTAGTGCCAAGATCTAATGTTTGCTTTTGATCTTCTAAAATGTCGAGCATATTTAATTTTAAGGTAGCATTCAAATCCTGACCTTTAAATTGAGTAGACCTTCTTCCTCCTCCGCTGTATCCTCCTCCTCCTCCGAACATCGACTCGAAGAAATCAGAAAAATCTTCATTACCTCTGCCTGATGTACTGTATGTATTTCTGCGACCTCCAGATGAACTGCGTTGATTTCTTTTTGCTTCTTCAAAAGCATCTGCGTGCTCCCAATCTTTGCCGTACTGGTCGTATTTTTTTCTTTTTTCTGGGTCACTCAGTACTTCATTTGCTTCATTTACCTGCTGAAATTTTTGTTGTGCGCTTTTATCCTTGGGGTTTAAGTCTGGATGAAGCTTTCTTGCCAACTTTCTGTAGGCTTTTTTAATGTCTGCTTGAGAAGCTTTCTTGTCTATTTCAAGAATTTTATAATAATCAATAAATTCCATAGGTCTTAAAAATCTAAACTAAAGATATGAAAACATAGAGGTGTTTCCTATGACACATATCACCAAATATTTGGCAATTTATAGTAAGGTTTTTAAGGTTAGATTTGATGGTATTAATTCTTGATTGTGACTACTATCAACAAAAATGTGGAATGTATTGTTAATTACTTTAACGTTTAGGGGTTTTATCTTTTGTCGAGTGGTACTATCTTTAGCAGCGCTTTCATAAAAATTTATTCAATGTCCCAAGACACTCAATATACTGAAGATAACATACGCTCACTTGATTGGAAAGAACATATCCGATTAAGGCCTGGTATGTATATTGGTAAATTAGGAGATGGATCTTCGGCAGATGATGGTATTTATATTTTACTGAAAGAGGTTATTGATAATTGTATCGATGAATTTGTAATGGGTGCTGGTAAAACCATTGAAATCACTATCAAAGATAAAGTTGTAAAAGTGCGTGATTTTGGTCGTGGTATACCGTTAGGGAAAGTTGTAGATGTAGTTTCTAAAATGAACACCGGCGGTAAATATGATAGTAGGGCATTTAAAAAATCGGTAGGTCTTAATGGTGTAGGTACTAAAGCAGTAAATGCTTTATCTAGTTTTTTTGAGGTTCAATCTTCTCGAGATAATCAATTAAAGACAGCGCAATTCAGTTCTGGAAATTTAGAAAATGAAGTTGGTCCAGAAGATACAACTAAAAGAAAAGGTACGAAGGTTACTTTTATACCTGATGAAGCTATTTTTAAAAACTATAAATATAGAAATGAGTATGTAGAACGCATGCTTAAAAACTATGTGTATCTAAATCCTGGTCTTACTATAGTTTTTAATGGTGAAAAATTCTATTCAGAAAATGGATTAAAAGACCTTTTAGAGGATAATAATAATATGGATGACATGCTTTATCCTGTTATTCATTTAAAGGGTGAAGATATTGAAGTTGCTATAACCCATAGTAAAACACAATATAGCGAAGAGTATCATTCTTTTGTTAATGGGCAACATACTACACAAGGTGGTACGCACCAAGCTGCTTTTAGAGAAGCTATAGTTAAAACTATAAGAGAATTTTACAAAAAAGATTACGATGCATCCGATATTCGTAAGTCCATAATTTCCGCTATTGCATTAAAAGTTACAGAGCCAGTTTTTGAAAGTCAAACTAAAACGAAATTAGGTTCTACCGATATGGGAGGTGAATTTCCGACCGTACGTACCTATATCAACGATTTCATTGGTAAGTATTTAGATAATTATCTTCATAAGAATACGGATACTGCAGATATGCTTCAGCGAAAAATTATGATGGCTGAAAAAGAACGAAAGGAACTTTCAGGTATTCGTAAGTTGGCACGTGACCGAGCAAAGAAGGCAAGTTTGCATAATAAGAAACTGCGAGATTGTAGGGTTCATTTAAGTGATATGAAGAGTGATCGAAGGCTAGAAAGTTCTTTGTTTATTACCGAGGGAGATTCCGCTTCAGGTTCTATTACCAAATCGAGAGATGTTAATACCCAAGCTGTTTTTAGCTTAAAAGGAAAACCTTTGAATTCGTATGGGATGTCTAAAAAGATTGTTTACGAAAATGAGGAGTTCAACTTGTTACAGGCAGCATTGAATATTGAAGAGACTATTGAAGATTTACGTTATAATAATATAATAATAGCTACCGATGCCGATGTAGATGGTATGCATATTAGATTGTTACTAATTACCTTCTTTTTGCAATTTTTTCCAGAGTTGATAAAAGAAAATCACCTTTATATATTGCAGACGCCTTTATTTAGAGTTCGTAATAAAAAGGAAACTATTTATTGCTATAGTGACGAAGAGAGACAACATGCAATAAATAAATTGACAGGAAAGCCAGAAATTACTCGATTTAAAGGTTTGGGAGAAATTTCACCTGATGAATTTAGACACTTCATTGGTGATGATATTCGATTAGAACCTATAATGTTAGATAAGGCAATGTCTATAGAGGA
>CAXBIJ010000367.1:0-3319 GCA_963975675.1 uncultured Maribacter sp.
AGTGCCTATCAAAAAATTAACAACTTCACCGATTCAATTGAGACTCTATTATCTAGTGGTACTAAAAATTTAAATATTAAAACGGTTTTTAATTTTAATGAAGATGAAAGCTGGGATAGTCTTGAAGGAACTATTAAAATTAATGTGTATCGAATTATTCAAGAGACATTTCAAAATGCCATAAAACATGCCAATTGCACTGTTTTCGAAATCACATTCTATAGAACTGAAGACGTCTTTAACGTAATAATGAATGACAACGGTCGTGGTTTTAATATTAATAAAGAAAAAAAAGGTATTGGTATTAGAAACATAACTTCAAGGATAAACAAACTGAATGGCACGTATCACGTAGATTCTATTGAAGGTAAAGGCACTACAATTTCATTACAAATACCAGTTAATAAGAATTTGATTAATTCTTATGATAATAATCCTCAACTTAAAAACGTTTAGTAAATTACAATAGAATCTAAATCTATATGAATACTGTACGAATTTTAGCGGTAGATGATCATGAAATGACCACTTTGGGATATAAATATATTCTTGAGGATTCTGATTTTAATGATTTTAACGTGAAAGTTGAAATAGCCAAAAGTTTTGAAAAAGGTAAGAGTAAGATTGAATTATCGAAGCGGGCCATACCTTATGACCTTATATTATTGGATATTCAGTTATTTTCCCCAGAGTCAAAAGACCCAAGAACAGGTATTGACTTAGGTATTATTGCTAGAAATGAAGTACCGAATACTAAGGTTGTCTTTATGTCTTCTTACAGCGATAATTTTAGAATTAATAATATTTTCAAAACCGTGAATCCTGATGGATATATGGTGAAGTCTGAGATTGATGAAATGTCTCTTAAGACCATGGTTGAAACCATCATGAGCAATTCACCATACTACACCGCTAGTGCCTTAGCGGCTATTAGACGTAGAATGTCTAGTGATATTGTCATCGATGAGCAGGATCAAAAAATTCTTTATCATCTTTCTCAAGGTATTCACACGAGAGATATTGCTCCATTAATAGGCTCAGCCAACACGACCGTTGAGGCTCGAAAAAGACAGCTAAAAGCACTTTTCGATATTAAAAATGGAAACGATTTAGCCCTTATTAATGAGGCTAAAACCCGCGGATTTCTTTAATATTCTTCCTTATTTGTAACTTGCTTAATACCAATAAGTTATAAATACGCATGTTGTTTTATAATAATATCCTCCAAATTTGTATGGTTTTCCTAAGGCGAAGTAAATAAGGTTAAAAGTATCTTTATAAAAAGAAAATTTTTAATTCTAGCCTTGCATGCCATTTAATATCGACGATTTTATAAAAAAATCATTAGTCAATTTAGACTACACTAAAGAGATTATTGGAATAGATGAATTTCTAAAAGCTTTAGAGTTTCATTATTTTTCTAATATAAAATTAAAACGAAAGAGCTGCACTTTAAATTCGGTTCACTTAGTATTAGAAGTGAATTGTAATATAGATTTATTAGAATTATTCACGAATTTTAATACTGGTAGATGGGGCGCAAGTGGTGAAAATGGTTCGCCACTACAGTATAATTTAAATATCTTAAATTCGAGAAACAATTGTAATATTGATATTGAAGAACTTACAATATTCCTGAATGATACGAGCATTGTTATAAAACGCATTTACGATAAGAGTATCGCTACACAACTAAATGATATTTTAAAGCAAATTGCTTATAATTATGTGTTCTTAACTAGAGGACTTACGCAAAAACCATATGAAATCTTTGTCCCCATTTTTGAGGATAGTCTAGATAATATGGAGTTTGTAGATGACCAAACAAATATACTTCCAAAATCGTACAGCGAATTTTGGGGTATTTACTTAGACAAAGAAGACGAAGCTTCAATTTTTGAAGTACAAAGAAATACCTACGTTACAGGTGATTTAGAATTTTTATCTGAATAAAACTATTTCTAGAAAAATACTAGGCGTTAAAAATTAGCCTAGTATTCATCATCGCGTTTACTTTACTTTTCACATTGTTTATAACTGTGTCATTTTCTGGGCTAGTTATAACCTGATCAATAAAATCAACCACTTTTTCCATATCACTTTCAGCCAGTCCTCTCGTAGTTATAGCAGCGGTTCCAAAACGTATACCTGAGGTTATAAACGGAGATTTATCATCAAAAGGCACCATATTCTTGTTGGCAGTAATATCAGCAAGTACCAATGCTTTCTCAGCATCTTTACCTGAAATATTCTTATTTCTTAGATCAATAAGCATCATATGATTGTCGGTACCACCAGATATGATATCATAACCTCTTTTAACAAATGCTTTCGCCATAGCATCGGCATTCTTTTTTACTTGTAATATGTAAGTACCGTAAGAATCAGTTAACGCTTCCCCAAAGGCAATTGCTTTACCAGCTATAACATGCTCTAGTGGTCCACCTTGATTTCCAGGAAATACAGCCAAATCTAATAAAGCTGACATTTTTCTTAGGTTTCCATTTTTTAATTTTATACCAAATGGATTTTCAAAGTCGCTACCCATCAAAATTAATCCACCTCTAGGGCCTCTTAAAGTTTTATGCGTGGTAGTTGTTACAATATGACAATGAGGAATAGGATTATTCAGTAGACCTTTTGCAATTAAGCCTGCTGGGTGAGAAATATCGGCAAGTAAAATAGCATTTACACTATCTGCAATTTTACGAAAACGTTCAAAATCCATATCTCGCGAATATGCAGACGCACCTGCTATTATTAGCTTGGGTTGTTCTTTTGTCGCTATTTCTTGAATTTTATCATAATTTAATCTTCCTGTTGCTTGATCTACACCATAAAACACAGGATTATATAATCTACCAGAAAAATTAACTGGAGAACCATGAGTTAAGTGACCGCCATGCGACAAATCGAAACCTAAAATCTTATCTCCAGGCTGTAAACATGCATGATATACTGCAGCATTGGCTTGCGAACCAGAATGCGGCTGAACATTTGCGTATGCAGCACCGAAAAGCTCCTTAGCTCTATCAATAGCTAATTGTTCAACTTTATCAACCACTTCGCAACCACCATAATAACGCTTACCTGGGTAGCCTTCAGCATATTTATTGGTAAGAACAGAACCCTGTGCTTCCATTACCTGCGGACTAGTAAAATTCTCAGAAGCGATTAATTCAATTCCGTTAATCTGACGTTGTCTCTCTTCTTCAATAAGATTAAAAATTGTGGTGTCGCGTTGCATGTGCTATTTATTTTAAATAAGACGCAAAAATACAAATAAGAGTAGTTAATGAAATAAAAAAATGAATAAACC
>CAXBIJ010000368.1:0-3294 GCA_963975675.1 uncultured Maribacter sp.
TTCTGTTTCGTCCACAAAGGTGGTAAATGTCAATTCAGGATTTGATTCACCATAACGTCTTTCAAAAGAGTCTCCTTTGATAACGACGTTAGTAATCGGTATATCTTCAAAGGTCAATACTTCAGAATCGCCTCCATCAGATCCATTGGTTAAAGGACCAGATGGGGTAAATACATAAATTGGAGGATTTCCAATGAATGTGGGTATAGTTGCCGTTAAAGTACTAGAGTCGATAAAAGTAGTTTCCAATTCATCACCCCTAAAAATTACAATAGAACTTTCATCAAAGTAGTTACCTTCAAGAATAAGGTCAAATTCTATTTCGCCCGGACTTACTAAATCGGTATCTATATTTTCTAAGTTAAAACGAATAAGGTTAGGGGATGGATTTGAAAAAGCCCCAACTGTTTTGTCGGCAGACACAAAACCAAACCCATGAATAAAGTCAAAACCGGCTGACCCCATATCGATACTATTAGCTGTAATTAGATTTCGAAGCTGTAATGTAGGGTCGGTATTCGGCGAGTCAATAAATTTATTTTTAGCCTCTAGTACTAAAGCAGCTAATCCAGCGGCATGAGGTGCAGAAGCAGAAGTACCGAAGAAATTGGGAAACGAATTGTTTTCATAGTTAGGCGCCCCTAACTCTACTGATGTATCACCACCTGTAGGGGCCATTATATCTGGTTTATTTCGTATCGAACCTTCTGTAAAGGTTCCACCTCTAGAAGAAGATTGCTGAGCTAAAAGACTACCGCCATATGCCGGTGTATTGTCGTAACGAACAGCACCAACGGTAATGGTCCCTTCTGCATTGGCATGACCTACAACAGTAGAAGCATTAGCAGGGGGAAAAGCCTCGTAATTTCCGTCATTTCCGGCTCTAAATACTACATACTTAAAAGATACTTGGGCTCCACTGCCTGATGCTCTTTCTATGACCAAATTGGTAGTGGTAGCGTTTACTACAACAAATGGCATAATCTCTACTGGATCTGCACCTAGGTTGTTTCTGTTAAAACCGTAAAGAATACTACCATTATCATTCGCCATATAAATATCTAAATCATTTTGTGCACCTGTCAAAGACCCCAAAGAATAAAAATCATCATCCCATTGTAATGCGATAATATATTGACCAGGTTCTAATGCTAACTGTTGCATTGAATTACCGTTTCCAAAGTCATGTCGAATACCATTTGAGAATGAAGATGGAGTAAAATTTCCTTCGTAAGAACGATTACCAAAGTTACCCGCTGAAGAGAAATAAGAAACACCTAATGCAGTAGCATCGTTAACTGCTTTTGCCACAATACCATCTCTAAAAAATGGACCTTTCATATAGGTAAGATCATCTACGATAATATCACAATTAGCCTCAACTAAAGAAGCTATACCCGCGGCCATATTACCTTCAGAAACAAACCCCGAAGTAAAATATAATTGCGCTTCAGGAGCAACATCATGAAGAATTTGCAGCATAGCTCTACCTTCATCACTAGCAGGTCCTAATGGGTAATCTTGTAAAACTGTTACAGAATTTGCTCCACCGGGTAGATCTCCGTTGTCAATATCACGAACAACCGCAGCGCCTACTGTACCTTGAACCCCGTTTATACGATCATAACTATCAGAGATGACACCTATTTTAATATCTTTTCCCGAAAGTTTCCAACCAAGTCTTGCAATGTCAGAATTCTGGGCAACATCTCCTTGACTTGGAATTAGACCAGTATTCGGAATAGGACGCGAGACTTCATATACTTGATTGATTAAGGTCTTATTGGGGTTTAGTTCTGAAAGGTGTATAATTGGAAAGAAAACAGTAATGACTCTTTCATCATCCATAGGATTATATACATCAGAAATAAAGTCACTTGGAAAAACATTATAAGATCCTAAAAGGGAAACAACACCATTATATTGACCAGAGTTAACAACTATTTCAATCAAGACATCACCATTACCATTTAAAGTATAAATTAATTCATTAACAGGTTGAGTTGGCTGTTCCGGGTCATAGTTCGTTGCTAAGGAGGTTAGTGCCGAACCAATTAATTCATTCACCTTTGAGTTGGTTGGATATCCTGGTAAAATATCGCAGTTTATAAGTGCACAGGCACAAACTTCATCTACCTCATCTAAAGTACTAGGATTTATGGGTATGCCACTACTATTACGACTTGTGTAGTAAAGGACATCAGCAGACCATGTACCAGAATTATTTATATTTCCATTTAAGGCTTTTATACTACCAACACCCAATAATGAATTCTTATTAAGAAAGTTACCTTCGGTTAAATTAACACAGGCGTTTTGAAGGTTAATGGATGCATTATTTACAACGTTACCATTCTTTGTTAATATAGCGTTAGTCAAATTTATTTGTCCATCATTATTTAATATTCCTGGCCCAATATTTATTTGACCTTGTAAAACGGTAAGCTTACCACCTGTATTGATATTGATATTGCTAATGGTAGTTAATAAAGCATTTTCGAAAATACGTAAATGCCCATTCCTATTAATTTTTATAGGATTATTTGAATTATAGAAAATATTATGATTTATCGTTATCTCACTGTTGCTTATAGTGATATTTGGATATGGATTTTGATTACAACCGCCACCAATACAGGTCCATGCAGCAGGGTCTTCCCAATTATCAGAAATACCAGTGGTGTTATAATCTTGACCTAAGAGTATCCCTGATGAGCATACTAGTAAAATGAAAAATAAATAAAGAGGTTTTCTTGAATTGTTAAATAGCGAAAAAGCGTTTCCCGAATTATGAGTTTTAGTGGCTATCATGTTCAATAGTTTAGTTATAGTAGTGGCTATATGTTCAGTTATCCTATTCAAATAATGAATGTTGATAATAGCCGTATTGAAACGAGGGAACCTTTAAATATATTAAAAAGGAATGACTTAAAGTATTGAAATTCAGTATAAAAAGTAGTATTTAATAAAAATAATTATTTTCTAACCACTTATCGAAGAAATTGGTATTTTATCTTTACCAATAGAAATTGAAGAATTGGTAAACAGTATATAATTCAACTAAATTAAAGAGCTTTTCGCTTTTCTTTTAATTGTTTTAGCTTTTGAAGTTTAAGAGGTATTCTAAATTCTTTTGCAAATGAGGTATGATATTTATGATTTTCAAGAAATCTAATTTGAAGATCTAGCCAATCTTTTTGATTATTCACAATATCATAATACTGAAACTCCTTGTAGAGACCACCACTGAGTACGTCATAGTCATTCCTGCCAAGGTAATCAAGGTCAGCATCT
>CAXBIJ010000369.1:0-3217 GCA_963975675.1 uncultured Maribacter sp.
TTAATATACCGAATAGTAAGGTGCCGATAATGAAACCAAACTGAACCGAGGATAGTAGGTAGCTAATTATATCGGTGCCAAAATCTAGCTTTTTTGTCAGGGATTCTAAGATAGCATTACCTGCAAACCATGTCGATGTACAGGCAAATTGAGAAAGTATTATAATGGGAAGAATATGCAATTTTTGCTTCACCATATCAGTTTATAAAGGTGACTTTGGCAATTTTTCCATTCGCTACTTCATAAATAGCCACAGCACTAAATGTATCTCCGTTGGCAGTTATATATTCCTTATCAATAACTTTATTACCGATAACAATTCTATTCTTCACTACACAATTTAAATCGACTGTTGATTCAAAATAATCTGAATAACTTAATCTCATTTTTTCAATACCATCTGTTCTTAGTCTCCCAGACAAATTATATATTTTCACATTTTCTGCATAAAAACTTAGGAATGCATTAATATCTCTAAAATTATACGCATCCAGCTGTTTTTGGACTATAATTTCTGGGTCAGTAGTTGTTACTGAATCTCTAATGAACGACATACTTTTTATGAGTCCGTCAGTTTCGTAAATAGCAACTTGTTGATTTTGCTTTCCGTCAATGGTAATCACCTCTTGGTCTATAACGGTAGATCCAATATGTATTCTCGAAGCTACTTTAACTTCAATTGAGGGCGTTTTTTTGTAGAAAGCCTCATAATTTTCTTTCAATTTTTTTCTTCCTACATACAAAGTGTCCATTGGGAAGTTTTTGACCACTACATCATTTGAAAAGCATGCTGCAAATGCTTCTAAATCTCGAGCGTTGAAAGTTTCAACTTGCTTATCAATAATTTTATCAGGTGAATCTTTAGATACGAAAGTTATGTATTTGCCATTAGGGCTAATCGCTAGCCTAGAGATACCAAGAATTTCCTTTTCTTTAAATTCAAATCCAGGCTTCCATTCTTTGTCGCTAGATGCATTGTATGATATTAGAAATTTATCATAAGCTGTAATTAAATTTCCATTCGGTGTCCAACAGATATCTTCAGAAGTATTAATTAACGGTAAAATTGTTTTTGTTTCCAATGATAATGGATTTAACGAATTTACTATTGAAGAGGCCCCAGCTTTAGAAATATAACTTATCAGATTACTATTTGGAATTTTATGTAACGACCTACCTACATTTTTCTGAACAGTATAATTGGTTTTATCTTTTAAATTAGAAACTACCAAATCCATTCTATCTTCTATTAATACCGTACTTACGATAATATCATTGGAATACCATACATGATAACCTACTTTTAAATCATGTAACAACATACTTGATTTACCAGTCTTTAAATCATACTCATATAGGCGTTGCAATCCATCATCATCTAATCGAATAGTAGAAATCGCGTCCTTTCCAGGGATTTTCAACGGAGAATATTCACTTCCTTTAGGTGAATTAGTTATCCATTCAGAGGTACCATCTTTAATAGTATAAAGAACAATATCTGTTTGCTGATTTCTTGTTGAAGCAAAAAGAATTTTATCATTATCGAAGAATGAAGGCTGGTTATCATAACCTTCATTGTTAGAAATATTGATAACACCTTCTATTCTTAACGAATCATTTTCCAGTTTTAAATCTGCTAAATAAACTTCTGTACTTTGCTGAGCGAAAGCATTTAGACAGCTTAAAACACTTATTAGGCTAGTAAGATGATTCTGTTTCATGACTGCTTATTTTATGTAGAAGGAATTAGCGTTTTTCAGCAAAACGTTTTAAAATTGAACGAACATTCTTAGTGTTGTCCACAAAGTATTTCGCTTGTGTTTTCTGTCGACCAACCTTTACGGTTACAGAATCTTCTGGTAATTCTTGAAACATAAATTCATCTGTCCAATCATCACCAATAGCGAAAACAAAATCGTACTCATGTTCGCTATAAACACGCATAGAAGCGCGACCTTTATTGACATTACTGCTCTTAATTTCCATCACTTTATTACCATTTAAAACACTTAGGTCATCATTTGCGATTAGACTAGTAAGCACAGTATTTAGCTCTACGGATCTCTTTTGTCCGAAATCGGGATCTGTTTTTCTGTAATGCCATGCTAGAGAATAGTTTTTTTCTTCAATAAAACTACCAGGTGTTCGATCAACGAAAGACTCAAGAACGGGTAATATTTTTTCCATCCAATCTTTCTTTACATTTTCGAGCATTCTAAACTCTTCGCCACCTTGTGAAATCCAAACCCCATGTTCGGCAATCATATTATATTTTTTAGGCAAGAACCACTTGGTGAAGGTTTCTTTATCTCGCCCACTTATTAAATACATATCCGTGTTTTCTTGCGATGATATTTCATCTAACAGTCGATACAATTCTTCATCTGGAGATGCTTTTTGTGGGTCGTTATGAAAACCCGCAAGGGTACCATCATAATCTAAAAACACCAATCTTCTTTTTGCTTTTTTATAATCGGCCATAACCGTATTCATTAAATCTACAGATAAGCGCTTTGTTTGGTTTGTCTGGTCTTTTCCTTTTTGGCTAATCAAAGAATTCATGAAGTCATTGGCCCATTTTTCAACATTATAACGTTCCAATCTCTTTTGTAATACCGTATTTCTTGTTATTTGTTCTTCTTTTGGCATATTAATAGCTTCATTTAGAGAATCTGCTATTTGCTCAAAATTATTAGGATTTATAAGAAGAGATTCATTCATTTCATTTGCAGAACCCGCCATTTCACTTAAAATCAATACACCAGTTTTATCGGTTCTTGTAGCTATATATTCTTTAGCCACTAAATTCATTCCATCTCTTATTGGGGTCAACCAAGCAATATCGGACGATGTATAAAGGTCAATTAGATTCTCAAAGGGCATAGATCTATAGAAATACCAAATAGGTGTCCAGCTTACCGTAGATAGCTCTCCATTAATACGACCTACTAATTCATCAATCTCTCTTTTCAATAATTGGTACTGTGGTACGTTTGATCTAGAAGGTACAGCAAGAATAATTAAGCGTACCTTTTCCTTATAATGAGGGTATTTAGTAAGAAAGTACTCAAATGCTTTAAGGCGTTTTGCTATTCCTTTTGTATAATCTAATCGGTCTATGGATAAAAAGAATTTTGCATCAGGAGCAGATTTTTTATGCGTATCCAATCGTTTTTGTAACTCAGATTTTTGGTCTTCGCTTCGTTGTGAATGCTCT
>CAXBIJ010000370.1:0-3201 GCA_963975675.1 uncultured Maribacter sp.
AAGTGCGGGTAAATTAATTGGGAAGATACGTTCTACACCAACTGTTCCAGACATTTTACGAATAGTAAAAGTTTCTGTTGATCCAGTACCTCTACGTTGTATAACAACGCCTTTGAAAAACTGAGTTCTTGTTTTTTCGCCTTCTTTAATCTCGTAATACACAGTAATTGTGTCACCAGATGAAAACTTTGGGAATTCTTTTTTAGTTACGAATTCGTCTTGTACAAATTTTATTAATGATTCCATTGAATAGTTAATTGGAATTAAATTAGTGTAACATTCACGATTATCGTCAGAGGTTATTCTAACAGGCTGCAAAATTAATCCTTATATTAAAACATACAAGTATTTTAGAGATTTTTTTTACTTGAAACGGATTGTCCTATTGTAATAAATCGGGTCTAAGTTTCTCTGTGCGTTCATAAGCCTTGCTTTCACGCCATTCTTCAATTTTACCAAAATTACCGCTTAGCAATATATCTGGCACATTCATACCTTTATATTCAGCAGGTCTTGTGTACACCGGCGGAGCTAACAATCCGTCTTGAAAAGTATCTGTCAGAGCAGAAGTTTCATCATTTAAAACACCAGGAATCAATCTTATGATAGAATCACATAGCACAGCCGCGCCCAATTCACCACCTGATAGTACATAATCACCTATTGATATTTCTCTTGTGATAAAAGCATCTCTAACACGTTGGTCGACACCTTTATAGTGACCACAAAGAATAATCATATTATCAATCATTGATAGTTGATTCGACATTTTCTGATTTAGAGTTGCCCCATCAGGCGTCATATAAATGATTTCGTCGTAATTGAGATTTCAGATTAGTGATACATTTGTCTATTGGTTCAATCATCAAAACCATGCCAGCGCCACCACCAAATTGGTAGTCGTCAACATTTCGATATTTGGTATCGGTATAATCTCTAAGATTATGAAAATGTACTTCAACCAAACCTTTATCAATAGCTCGCTTTAAAATAGAAGCTTCAAACGGACTTGTTAGTAATTCAGGTAATACGGTTATAATATCTATGCGCATCTTTTGATTTTGCTTCATCGTTTAACCTGCCAAAAGTAATGAAAACAGTGGTAATCTTTTTCCCAACCTAATTTCTCATAAAGCTTTTGCGCAGGGTTATCGATAGCTGTTTCTAAGGCAAGACCTTTAAATCCTTGTTGCGCACAAAATTGTTGTGCTTTTTCTAGTAATTGTTGCCCGACCGATTGTTTGCGATATTTTGAATCTACATAAAGATCATTTAGAATTAATGATTTTTCTAAACTTACAGAAGAAAACGTGTAGTATAGTTGTACAAAACCTATAGCATTTTCACCTTCATAGGCGGCAAATATGACAGATTCTTCATTTGATATTCTATCCTTGAGAAATGCCTTAGCGGCATCAAGGTCTGTCTCCATTTTATAAAACACTCGATAGCTATCGAAAAGAGGCACTATATCTTCTATCTGTGAACGAGTAATTCTTTTTAAATTTTTCATATCAAAAAAAAGCTCCAAATCGGAGCTTTTAATTATTTAGATTTCTTCTGTTTGTTAATTTCATCTTGTAGCTGCCTGCTAATCTTCTGCTCACGTTCTAGTGATCTTCTTCTATGATCTTCATATTCAACCTCTAGTTCAGAAAGATTTTGTTTCGCTTCTTGGGTTAGAATATTACTGTTTCTAAACCTATAAATAAATAAGCCTAATAAGAGAAATAAACCTGCAATAATTGTCCAAAGAATAAAATTATAAGTTCCTTTGGAAACTGGAATCCCAACAAATGACATGCTATCTTTTTCTTCAGTAACTGCACTAAGATTGGTAGTTGTCTCTTCTAATTTATTATTTAAAGAAGTTATGGTGGTCTCATGTTCAGCTATAGTAGACTTTAACTCACCAGTCTTTTTATTCATTGCAGCAATTGAATCCAATACGTTTTTACGTATCTTAAAAAGGTTGGTTTCTTTTACGACTTCATATCTAACACCATCAGCTCTATAATTACCAGAACGCTTTGCTATATAGTCAAATTGATTGCTAATAGGACCTTGGTCTAACGACAACTTATCGTCATCCTCCACAGCTTCTTGTGCAAATTGCTGGTTAGCGACGAAAAGAAACGCCACTATTAGTAGTATTTTATATAATTTCATAAAATAGATTCTTAGGTTAAAATAAATGATTTAGAGATGACTAAAGTACTTCATTAAAGTCAAATTATAAAAAAAATGAATAAACGTTATGACTGTTTAATTAACTACGTACGCTATCATGAAATAGATGTTTTCTTTTTAAAATTAGTAATACGTATAACGGCGAACTTTTGCAATATACTTTGCTAATCTAATGACCTGGTGTGAGTAACCATATTCATTGTCATACCATATATAAAGAATAATGTTTTTGCCAGAACTAGAAACTATGGTTGCCATACTATCGTAAATTGATGGGGCAGAAGTACCTATAATATCTGAAGAAACAAGTTCTTTGTCTATCGAATATTTAATTTGTTCTACCAAATCACCTTCAAGAGCGTATTTTTTAATCATTGTGTTTACACCATCTAATGAAGTCTTTTGGTTTATTTCTAGATTTAGAATTGCCAATGAACCATTAGGAACTGGAACCCTGATAGCATTTGAGGTCAACTTCCCTTTTAAGGAAGGCAATGCTTTAGCAACTGCTTGGCCAGCACCTGTTTCGGTAATAACCATGTTTAAGGCAGCAGCACGACCTCTTCTATATTTACCATGCATATTATCTACCAGATTTTGGTCGTTAGTATATGCGTGAATGGTCTCTAGATGACCTTTTACTATACCAAAAGTCTCTTCAACAGCTTTTAAAATTGGGGTTATAGCATTTGTTGTGCAAGATGCGGCAGAAAATAATTTAGTTTCATCAGGGTCATACTCCAAATGATTTACACCATGTACTATATTAGCAATCTCTTTACCAGGTGCTGTTAAAAGTACTTTTGATGCCCCATTCGCCTTTAGATGTCTTTCTAATTGTTCCTTGTCTCTAAAAGCGCCTGTATTGTCAATAATCAAGGCATTTTTGATTCCGTATTCGGTGTAATCAATTTCTTCGGGCATATTAGCATAGATTACGTGTACGGTAGTGCCATTTATGATAAGTTTTTGGTTTTCATAATCAACCTTAACAGTGCCGTTAAAAATACC
>CAXBIJ010000371.1:0-3180 GCA_963975675.1 uncultured Maribacter sp.
GGAACACCTTCCAATAAAATATGTCCTTGTCCTAAGAGACCAATTAGTAATCGTTCGACCATATATTTTTGGCCTACAATTACCTTATTCATTTCAAGCATCAATAAATCGATAAAAGCACTTTCTTGAGCTATTTTCTCATTTACGGCACTAATGTCAATTGAGGTATTTTCTTCCATTTAAAACTATATATTATTGATTGTTAACGCTTCTAATTTTAACAGTCATGCAAATTGAAAATTTATTCAGTCAGTAGCTGTTAATGATAGGTTAAAATATGCGAAAACCCCTTATTTTTATGAAGCTTTTAAGGGAATTCTTTTTAAATTCATTAACCTATGAACAATACATTGAAATATTCGAGAATTATCGCTGGTACTATGACCTGGGGTAAATGGGGAAAAAAACATTCGACCAAAGAAATGATTGAGCTGATGAATCATTGCTTAAAAAACAATATTACGACCTTCGATCATGCAGATATTTATGGCGATTATACCACTGAAGAACAATTCGGAAAAGCATTTGCTGAAAGCTCCATCAAAAGAGAAGATATTCAAATAATAAGTAAATGCGGTATTCAGTTTGATGCTAAAGAAAGAGCAAATAAAGTAAAGCATTATGACTACAATAAAGATTACATTATTTGGTCTGTAGAAAGGTCTTTGAAAATGCTAAAGACTGAATATTTAGATTTGCTCTTATTGCATAGACCTAGCCCTTTAATGAATCCGACAGAAATAGCAGAAGCAATTAGTAAATTAAAGAAAGAAGGGAAAATTAAACATTTTGGAGTGTCAAATTTCACCCTCTCACAAATTGGATTAATAGAAAAAGAAACTAAGGTCGATGCCAATCAAATAGAATATTCATTAACATCTAATGAGGTAATGAATGATGGAACTTTAGATGATTGTATTATTCACGATAGGCTCGCAATGAGTTGGAGTCCGTTAGGTAATTATTTTAGGGAGACATCTCAAGCGAATAAGAGAATAAAGGTTATTCTGAGCAATTTAACCAAGAAATATAATGCAACTGAAGATCAATTATTACTGGCCTGGATATTAAAGCACCCAGCAAAGATTCATCCTGTAGTAGGCACTGCAACGCCTAAAAGATTAAAAATGGCAATGGAAGCTGTTGCTATTGAAATGGAATTACAAGATTGGTTTGCACTATTAGAGGCAAATGAAGGAAATGAGGTTGCTTAAATTAAAACGAAAATTAGAATGAAAAAAATAGCATTTATAACAGGAGCTACAAGTGGTATTGGTAAGGCCACTGCAATTAATTTTGCTTTAAACGGGATAGACTTGGTTTTATGTGGCAGACGTCAAGATAGACTGGATGTTTTAAAAAAAGAACTAGGAAAAGAAGTTAATGTACACACTTTAAATTTTGATATTCGAGATAAAGAATCGGTGCAAAAAGCCATAATATCACTTCCAAAAGAATTTGCTAAAATCGATATTTTAATCAATAATGCAGGTAATGCCCATGGGTTAGATACGATACAAGAAGGAAGTGTTGATGATTGGGATGCCATGCTAGATATTAATGTAAAAGGATTGCTGTATGTGTCTAAAGCTATAATACCACAAATGGTAGAACGAAAATCGGGACATATAATAAATATTGGATCTACCGCAGGTAAAGAGGTTTACCCAAAAGGTAATGTGTATTGTGCCAGTAAACATGCTGTAGATGCAATAAATCAAGGTATGAGAATAGATTTGAATCCGTTTGGTATACGCGTGGGGGCGGTAAACCCTGGTCTAGTGGAAACTGAATTCAGTACTGTTCGATTTAAAGGTGATGAAAGCAGGGCAGAAAATGTGTACAAAGGTTTTCAGCCACTAAAACCTGAAGATATAGCAGATATAATTCACTTTGTGGTTACCAGACCCTATCATGTAAATATTGCCGATTTAGTAGTTATGCCTACCGCTCAGGCTTCTTCAACAATTGTAAACAAATCCTAGACCTTTACATTCAACAATTCATAAAAGTCAAACACTTATAACATGATTAATAAACGCTTATTGGTAAAAAACTTACTCGCACATAATGACGAGAATAGTTTTTACGATAAAAAGCGCTTCATTAATATTGGTGAAAAGGAGGGTAAGGCAAAGTTTTTAAAGCATGTTTGTGCATTGGCGAATAGTAACCCTTCAAACAATTCATTTATTGTTTTGGGTGTTGAAGATGAGGATAACAAAATTGTAGGGGTAGATTTTTTTGATGATAGCAAGATTCAAAATTTAGTAAATGCTTATTTAAATAATCCTCCTCGTATATCTTACGAGAATATTCCATTTCCAAACTTACCAGAAGGTAAGGTTGTGGGTCTAGTAACTATAAAGTCCATCGGAAAATTATGTTCATTAAGAAAGAACATTTGGAAATATTACGGGGGCTCAGTTTTCTTTAGAGAGGGCAGTATAAGTTTGCCAAAAGCCTACGATATTGAATTGAAGAGCATTAATGTTGATGCGGTTGCTACTATAGAACAACATGCCAAGAATAATATTGAGCTTACTTTAGATGGTGTTATTGACTTTCTAAATTTTCGCCACAAAGATTTAGAGAGTGATTATAAGGTATTTAAAGAACAATTTGTGGTCTGTTGGGCTGGGAATAGAAAAGTAGTCAATGGTGAAACATATTACTACAGGGTAGATATTGAATTGATTAATGAACAAGTGAAATTGTTCTATTCAAACTTAGACGAAATTAAGATTAGTATTAACGATGATTCTTTCACTATTATAGAATTTGTGCAATTAGGCTTAGGTGCTAAACAAAAGTATTATCCTTTAGAAAAGGTAGTTATCAATTTTAGTGAAAACGGCACCTATCAAATTAATAGTGATTTACTATTTAATCCGCCAAAATATAAAAGAGAAAAACTGGAGAAAATTTACATAAACAATAATGCTTTGGTAGTAAAAACTAGCAGTTCTGTAGCTTTAATACCAGAGGAGGTTAAAAGTTTAAAGTACTTGGCAGATTCTTATCTTATTTGTTATTTAAACGGATTTGAGGATGCTAAGGAGGAAATGGAAAAGGCAAGACAAATCTTAAAACCTAAATATCCAGGTATTAATGCTTCTTTAAAAGAGGCGCTTCGAATTCTTAGGAAGGTGAAGTATAATTAACGGTTCGTAATCCATA